>NZ_JBJIAK010000017.1:0-114120 GCF_045310915.1 Mycobacterium sp. SMC-17
TGACTCACAACACACACGCGCCACAGAGCGCCTTGAGGCACCCCGCCCCAAAACCGCCTTATTCAGCAGGCTCCTAGCCATTCCCGCGAGCGTGCGTGTCTGCACCTAGATACGCCGCTCCACCCGTGCTGTTCGCGCACGTTCGCCGCCGCTGAGCGGGACCAAAATGCACACGCCGGACGGCGTGGCGGCTGCAGACACGCACGCTCGCCGCTGGATCAACGGCCGCCAAGCACCGGCTCACGCCGTGCCGTTGACGTCGCTGTCGAATCTTTACGGGCTCTTGACGGGTCAGACGCTTGACGACCGACTGAACGCGTGTTTAGCGTACTAAACATGCGTTCAGTCGAGGACCTCACCACCGTCGCCCGTATCCGCGATGCGGCCATCGAGCAGTTCGGCCAGCAGGGGTTCTCGGCCAGCGTCCGCAGCATTGCGACGGCCGCCGGGGTCAGCGCGGCCTTGGTGATCCACCACTTCGGCTCCAAGGAGAAACTGCGCGAAGCCTGCGACGCGTACGTCATCGAGACCGTCCGGGCCGCCAAGACCGAGTCGATGCAGAACGCCAGCCCGAGCGCATGGTTCGCGCAGCTCGCCGAGATCGAATCCTTCGCACCCATGACCGCCTACCTGATGCAGGCATTGCAGACCGGCGGCGAACTGTCGAAGTCGCTGTGGCAGAACATGATCGAGAACACCGAAGGCTATCTCGAAGAGGGCGTCCGCGCCGGCACCATCAAGCCGAGTCACGACCCCAGAGCGCGGGCCCGCTTCCTGGCGCTGACCAGTGGCGGCGCCTTCCTGACGTACATCCAGCTGCACGACAACCCGACGGACTACCGCCAGGTGCTGCACGACTACGCGCAGGACATGGTGCTGCCCGCACTCGAGGTGTACACCGAGGGCCTGATGGTCGATTCGACGATGTACGAAGCCTTTCTGGCGCAACAGGAATCAGGCCAACCCATCGTCACCACCACTGAGGAGTGAATGTGAACGCCGCTATCGAAATCGACACCCTGACAAAGAACTTCGGGGCGGTCCGGGCACTCGACGGACTGAACCTGAGGGTCGAGCGGGGCGAGGTGCACGGCTTCCTGGGGCCCAACGGCGCAGGCAAGTCGACGACGATCCGCATCCTGCTGGGGCTCGTCCGCGCCGACTCTGGTTCGGTCCGGCTGCTCGGCGGTGACCCGTGGACCGACTCCGTGGCATTGCACCGCCACATCGCTTATGTGCCAGGCGATGTCACGCTGTGGCCGACGCTGACCGGCGGCGAGACGATCGACCTGCTGGCGCGGATGCGCGGTGGCATCGACGAAAAACGCCGCGCCGAGCTCACCGAGCGGTTCGACCTGGACCCCACCAAGAAGACCCGTACGTACTCCAAGGGCAACCGGCAGAAGGTCTCCCTGGTCTCGGCTTTCGCCTCCAACGCCGACCTGCTGTTACTCGACGAACCCAGCAGCGGCCTGGATCCATTGATGGAGAACATCTTCCAGCAGTGCGTCGCCGAGGCCGCCGGACGGGGCACCACCGTCCTGCTGTCGAGCCACATCCTGGCCGAGACCGAGCGACTGTGCCAGCGGGTGACGATCATCAGGGCCGGCCGGACCGTCGAGAGCGGAACGCTGGAGTCGATGCGGCACCTGTCGAGCACCACCATCAAGGCCGACATGATCAACAACCCGGGCCGGATCGACCACCTCCCAGGGGTTTCCGACATCTTCTTCGACGGCCGGATGCTCACAGCCCGCGTCGAATCGGAGAGTCTCGGCGCGGTCATCAAGGCACTCGGCGATGCCGGTGTGCGCTCACTGGTGAGCCAGCCGCCCACGCTGGAGGATCTGTTCCTGCGGCACTACGACAGTGGCCGGAACCGCCGCGAACCCGAGCAGGTGCGGGCATGACCGCCGTCCTGGACCGCCCGGCCCGGCCCGCCCGGCCGGCCGCCGGGGCCTCCAGCTTCACCGGAACCCTTGGGCTGCTTCGTCTTTACCTGCGCACCGACCGGATCGTGCTGCCCCTGTGGGTGCTGCTGCTGTCTCTGCCACTGTCCACGGTGTACATCGGCAGCATCGAGGCCGTCTACCCCACCGCGGCGGCCCGCGCCGGATTCGCGGCGAGCATCATGGCCAGCCCGGCCCAGCGCGCGATCTACGGCAACATCTACAACGACAGCCTGGGCGCGGCCGGCATCTGGAAAGCCGGCATGTTCCACGTGCTGATCGCCGTCGCCGTGATCCTCACGATGATCCGGCACACCCGCGCCGATGAAGAGGCCGGCCGCACCGAACTCATCGACTCGACGGCCGTCGGCCGCAACGCGAGCCTGACCGCCGCGCTGCTGTTGACCGGTGGCGGCTCGCTGCTCACCGGTTGGCTCGGCTTCCTCGGCCTCCTGAATACCGATGTGCCCGTGGCGGGTTCACTGGCGTTCAGCTGCGCGCTGGCCGCCTCCGGGTTGGTGTTCACCGCCGTCGCCGCCGTGGCCGCGCAGCTCTCGGCCAGCGCGCGCGTCGCCCGCGGTATCGCCTTCGGCGTTCTCGGCGCCGCGTTCACGCTGCGCGCGGTGGGCGACGCCAGTGGCAGCGAACTGTCCTGGGCCTCTCCCCTGGGCTGGTCACTGCTGGTCCGCCCGTATGCCGGTGACCGGTTCGGTGTGCTGGCACTGCACCTGACACTGACCGTCGCCCTGGTGGTACTGGCGTACCAATTGCAGGGCGCCCGCGATGTCGGAGCCGGGATGTTCGCCGAGCGGCGCGGCCGGCCTCGGGCCACCGGAATGCTCAGCGGCCCAACAGGGTTGGCCTGGCGGCTGACCCGCGGCTCGGTCCTGGTATGGACCGTCGGGCTGGGGCTGTACGGGCTGCTCGTCGGCAGCGTCGTACACGGCATCGGCGACGAGCTGGGCGGCAGCGGCTCGGCACGCGACATCATCACGCGTCTCGGCGGTACCAGCGCACTGGAGGAAGCGTTCATCTCGATCGCCTTCAACATGCTCGGCATGGTCGCCGCCGCGTTCGCGGTATCGCTGGCCCTGCGGCCGCATCAAGAGGAGACCGGCCAGCGCGCCGAGACGTTACTCGCCGGAGCCGTGAGCCGGATCCGTTGGCTGACCGGCTATCTGGCCATCGCGCTCGCCGGCACCACGGTCGCGATGCTGACGTCGGGCCTGCTGGCCGGCCTGACGTACGGCGCGGCGGCCGACGACCTCGGCGGCAAACTGCCCCTGGTGCTGGGCTCGGCAGCAGTGCAACTGCCCGCCATCTGGCTCCTGATCGCAGTGACGACCGTGTTGTTCGGGGCAGCGCCGCGATTCACTCCGGTGGCGTGGGGCGCCCTGGTCGGCTTCATCGCGGTGTATCTGCTTGGTTCGCTGGCGAATTCACCGCACTGGGTGCTGGACCTCGATCCGTTCAGCCATATCCCGCGGGTTGGTTCGGGTACCTTCACCGCGACGCCACTGGTCTGGCTGCTGGCTCTGGACGCAACTCTGATCATCCTGGGCGCCTTGGCTTTCCGGCGCCGTGATCTACGGTAGGAGAAATCATGAAACTCGCTCTGCAGGCGCTCGCCTCGGCGGCCGGGGGCATCGTCTTCTTCGCGGTGCTGCTGTGCGTGCCGGCCGGCACCATCCACTATTGGCAGGCTTGGGTTTTCATCGCGGTCTTCATGGTCGCGACCATGGGCCCGAGCATGTACCTGGCCATCAAGCGCCCCGAGGCGCTGGCGCGACGGATGCACGGCGGCCCGACGGCCGAGACGCGCCCGATTCAGAAGGTGGCGATCTGGGCGATCCTCGCGTCGGTGATCGGAACCGGCATCGTCAGCGCACTCGACTGGCGTTTCGGGTGGTCCTACGTGCCGACGGCCGTCGTCATCCTCGGCAACGTCGTCGTCGCGGTGTCGCTGCTGGCGGCCCAGTGGGTCGTCATCCAGAACAACTTCGCGGGCGCGAGCATCTCGGTCGAGGAAAACCAGCCGGTCATCTCCACCGGCCTGTACGGCATCGTGCGGCACCCGATGTACATCTGCGCACTGATCATGATGCTCGCGACCCCGCTGGCACTGGGCTCCTACTGGGGGCTCATCCCGGTGCTGGCCGCCGCCCCGGCGCTCATGGCGCGCATCTTCGACGAGGAGAAGATGCTGCGCGCCGAACTGCCCGGCTACGTCGATTACACCCACAAGGTGCGCTACCGGTTGCTCCCCTACGTCTGGTGACACCGCGGGATTTGTGCACGAAAATCCGCGGACAGCGCGGGAAATCGTGCACAAATCCCGGAGACTGAACGGGTGGAACTGTTCACCGGCCTCGGTCTGGCCACCGCGTCGGGCCTCAACGCCTACATTCCCCTGCTGGCGATGGGCCTGCTGGGACGCTTCACCAACCTCGTGGAGCTCCCGCACCCGTGGGCGTGGTTGACCAACGGCTGGGTGATCGGCATCGTGGCCGTGCTGTTGGTCGTCGAGATCGTCGCCGACAAGGTGCCCGCCCTCGACAGCGTCAACGACGTCATCCAGACGTTCGTGCGGCCGACGTCCGGCGGCATCGTCTTCGGCTCCGGCACCGCGGCACAGACTGCCGCCGTCACCGATCCCGGCGCGTTCGCCAGTTCCGGTCAGTGGATTCCCGTGGTGATCGGGGCCGTCACCGCGCTCGTGGTGTCGCTGACCAAGTCGACGGTGCGGCCCGTCGCCAATGTCGCCACCGGCGGGCTCGCGGCACCCGTGCTGAGCACGGTGGAAGACGTGGCCAGCGTCGGGCTGGTGATCGTCGCGATCGTGCTGCCGGTGCTGGTTGTCGTCGCGCTCGCGCTGCTGGTCTGGGCGGCGGTGGCGCTACTCCGCCGCAGACGCCGCCGGACGCCCGATGCGGCCGTCTAGATCCAGACGCCCTTACCGACCGCGACGACGCCGCCGGCACTGACCGAGAAGCGTTCGCGGTCCTTCTCCAGGTCCACGCCGACCATCTCGCCGGGGCCGACGACGACGTTCTTGTCCAGGATGGCGTGCCGCACCACGGCACCGCGCCCGACGCGGGCGCCGGGCATGATCACGCTGCCCTCCACGATGGCGCCGTCGTCGATCACGACGTTGGACGACAACACCGAATTGCGCACCGACGCAGCCGAGATGATGCTGCCCGCGCCGACGACCGATTCCTGGGCCGAGCCGCCGTTGACGAACTTGGCCGGGGCCAGATGCTCCGACTCACCGAGGATGGGCCAGCGCCGGTTGTAGAGGTTGAACACCGGGTGCACCGACACCAGGTCCATATGGGCGTCGTAGAACGCGTCGAGCGTGCCGACGTCGCGCCAGTAGCCGTGGTCGCGCTCGGTGGCGCCGGGCACCTCGTTGTCGTTGAAGTCGTAGACGGCGGCCATTCCGTCGGCCACCATCTGCGGGATGATGTTGCCGCCCATGTCGTGGTCGGAGTCGTGGTTCTCGGCGTCCACCCGGATGGCGTCAATGAGCGCCTTGGTGGTGAACACGTAGTTGCCCATGGAGACGAACGTCTGCTCGGGGTCGTCGGGCGTGCCCGGCGGGTCGGCCGGCTTCTCGACGAAGCTGCGGATGCGGCCGGACTCGTCGGCGTCGATGCAGCCGAACGCCGACGCCTCGGCGCGCGGCACCCGGATGCCGGCGACCGTCGCGCCCGCTCCGCTCTCGATGTGGAACCGCACCATCTGCTCGGGGTCCATGCGGTACACGTGATCGGCCCCGAAGACCACGATGTAGTCGGGGTCCTCGTCGTAGATGAGGTTCATCGACTGATAGATGGCGTCGGCCGAGCCGGTGTACCAGCGCGGGCCCAGGCGCTGCTGCGCCGGGACCGGGGTGATGTACTCGCCGGCCAGGCCCGACAGCCGCCAGTTCTGCGAGATGTGCCGGTCCAGTGAGTGCGACTTGTATTGCGTCAGAACACAAATCCGCAGGTATCGGGCGTTGACGAGGTTCGACAGGACGAAGTCGATGAGGCGGTAGGCGCCGCCGAACGGGACGGCGGGCTTTGCGCGGTCCGCCGTCAGCGGATACAGCCGTTTGCCCTCACCGCCGGCCAAGACGATTCCCAGCACCTGCGGCTGTTCCCTCATGCCACCAAACCTAGTAGCCACCAACCGAAGCGGCCAGACATACGCCCCAACCCGTCGCACGCGTTAACGTCATCGACATGCGGGTGGCGATGATGACGCGGGAGTATCCACCGGAGGTCTACGGCGGCGCGGGCGTGCATGTGACCGAGCTCGTCGGGCAGCTCACGAAGCTGTGCGACGTCGACGTGCACTGCATGGGCGTGCAGCGGCGGGACGCCTTCGTGGCCCAGCCCGATCCCCTGCTCGCCGGCGCCAATGCGGCCCTGACGACGCTGTCGGCAGATCTGGCGATGGTCAACAACGCGTTCGCCGGGCCGGCTGCCATGCCGAACGTGGTGCATTCGCACACCTGGTACACCGGCATGGCCGGGCATCTCACCGCGCTGCTCCACGGCATCCCGCACGTGCTGACCGCGCACTCGCTCGAGCCGCGGCGGCCGTGGAAGGCCGAGCAGCTCGGTGGCGGCTACCGCATCTCCTCGTGGGTCGAGCGCACGGCGATCGAAGCGGCCGACGCCGTCATCGCGGTCAGTGCCGGCATGCGGGCCGACGTCCTGGCCACCTACCCGCAGCTGGACCCCGCGCGAGTGCACGTGGTGCGCAACGGGATCGACACCGACGACTGGTATCCGGTCGAGGCGGGCCAGACCCTGGTTGACCTCGGGATCGACCCGGACCGGCCGATCGTGGCGTTCGTCGGGCGGATCACCCGGCAGAAGGGTGTCGGTCACCTCATCGCGGCGGCCCACCGGTTCGACCCGGACGTGCAGCTGGTGCTGTGTGCGGGCGCACCCGACACCCCGGAGATCGCGGCCGAGGTGGCGGCCGCGGTGAAAGAGCTCAGCGCGACGCGCGCCGGCGTGCACTGGATCCAGGAGATGCTGCCGCTCGAGAAGATCCGCGAAATCCTGGCGACGGCAACAGTTTTCGTCTGTCCGTCGGTCTACGAACCGCTCGGCATCGTCAACCTCGAAGCGATGGCCTGCGGCACCGCCGTGGTCGCCTCGGACGTCGGCGGCATTCCCGAGGTGGTCGACGAAGGCAGCACAGGGTCACTTGTGCACTACGACGCCGCGGATGCGGTGGGGTTTGAGACAGGGCTCGCGGACGCGGTCAATGCGTTGGTCCGGAACCCGGAACAGGCCCGCACGTTCGGGCAGGCCGGCCGTCGGCGGTGCATCGAGGAGTTCTCCTGGATGCAGGTCGCCCAGCAGACGCTCGACATCTATCGGAGCGTCTGCGGCTGAACTAGCTGGTGACGTTCTTCAGTTCGTCGCCCAGGGCTGCGGCCTCATCCGGGGTCAGCTCGACCACCAGACGACCGCCACCCTCCAGCGGTACCCGCATGACGATGCCGCGCCCCTCTTTGGTTGCTTCCAGTGGACCGTCGCCGGTCCGGGGCTTCATCGCCGCCATCGGGTGCTCCCTCCGCACGCGCCCGGACCGCATCCACGGTCCCGGATCAAGGCCGGATCTACCCACTCAGTGGGTCGGATCACGGCACTGAACTGCAACTGAACTATGTCTATTGTTCCCTATCGCTACCTGAGGGTGTGAAAGACCCGCCCGTCACGCCTCCGACAAGCTGTAACGGGGCACCCAACAGGCCTCGACATGGTCGTCCACCATCCCGGTGGCCTGCATCAACGCATACGCCGTGGTCGGGCCGACGAACCGGAAACCGCGGCGCTTCAGCTCCTTGGCCATGGCCACCGACTCCGGTGTGGTCGCCGGAACCTGCGCCAGGTCGGCCGGCCGCGGCCGCGCCGGTGGCGCGAACGACCACAGCAGCTCGTCGAGGTCCAGGCCCCCGTCGATCACGCGGGCGTTGGCGATGGTCGCCTCGATCTTGGCGCGGTTGCGGACGATGCCCGGGTCGGCCAATAGCCGGTCGATGTCCTTCTCCCCGAAGCCGGCGACCGTGGCCACGTCGAACCCCTTGAACGCCGCCCGGAAGTTCTCCCGCTTGCGCAGGATGACCAGCCACGACAGGCCGCTCTGGAACGCCTCGAGCGAGACCCGTTCGAACAGCGCCTGGGTGCCGCGCAGCGGACGCCCCCATTCGGTGTCGTGGTAGTCGCGGTACAGCACCGCGTCCGCCGACTCACCGATGTTGACCCACCCGCAGCGGGTCCGCTCGGCACTCGTCATTGGTCGGCGTCCGCGGTCTGCGCCCGCAGCGTTGTCAGCTCGCCGCGCAGCGAGTCCAGTTCCTGCGCCAGCCGGTCCAGCACCCAGTCGACCTCGCTGGTCTTGTAGCCGCGCAGGGTCTGCGTGAACTTGACGGCGTCGACGTCGGCGCCGGTGACACCGGATGCGGGGAGCACGGTGGCCGTGGTGCCGCGTGCCAGCGGCGGCAGCTGCTCGCTGCGCCCGAACAGCACGGTGCCCAGCGCGAAGAGCACCACCGCGACGAGGATCAGCACCACGAGGTAGATCAAAATCAGTGTCACACCGACGATCCTGCCGGATGGCACCGACAAGCGCCGCGAGGGCGGGTCAGCGCAGGGTGTTCATGGCGGGACGGTCGATCAGTGACACCGTCGACGTGCGGGGCGTGAAGGTGTCGCCGTCGGCGAAGAACTGTGTCAGGCCGACGCCCGAGTCGCTGATGCCGCAGCGCGACAGCAACGTCGCGATCACCTGACGGCTCATCGAGGCCAACTCGTTCAACGGCCGGTTGCGGTGCGTGCGCACCCCGAGATTGACCTGCGCGATGGCGTCGAGGCCCAGCTTGTCGTAGGTGTCGATCAGCAGACCGATCTCGACGCCGTAGCCCGGCGCGAACCCGACCGACGTCAACAGCTCCCGGGTGCCGGCGTATTCGCCGCCCAACGGCTGCAGCAGGCACGTCAGCTCGGGCCGCAGGGATGCCAACAGGGGCCGTGCCACGAGTTCGGTGACCCGGCCGCCGCCGTTGGCGTCTTCAGTGCCGCCGACCTTCAGCGGCCGCCGGTAGAAGCCCTTGACCAGATGCACCCCGTCGGCGAGCAGCAGGGGGCCCAGGAGCTTGGGCACGAACATCGGGTCGGGGTCGAGCAGGTCGGAGTCGACGAACACGATGATGTCGCCGGTGGTGGCCGCCAGCGAGCGCCACAGCGCCTCACCCTTGCCGGGCTGTACCGGCACCTCGGGCAGCGCCTGTTCCCGGCTGACGACCCGGGCGCCGGCCTCGATGGCACGCAGTTCGGTCTCGTCGGTGGAACCGGAGTCGAGCACGACGAGCTCGTCGACCAGACCACCCAGCAGCGGGCTGATGCTGTCGATGACGTCGGCGACGGTGTCTTCCTCGTTCAGCGCGGGCAACACGACAGAGACGGTCCGGCCAGCCTTGGCGGCCTCGAGCTCGGCGATGGTCCACGCCGGCCGGCTCCAGCTGCGTTCGGCCAGCCACGCATGGCGAGCGATGGATTCAGCAGTCATCTCGGGCATTAGGGTCACGCGAGTCCCCTCACTGTTCGGCTCGGTGGACGCCCGCCCTGGATCGACGCGACCATTTCCAGCACGCGTCGGGTGGGGCCCACCTCGTGCACCCGGAACATGGCGGCGCCGTCAGCGGCGGCGAGTGCCGTCGCGGCCAGCGTCCCCTCCAGGCGCTCGGTCAGTTCGACACCTAAAGTCTCCCCCACGAAATCCTTGTTACTGAGGGCCATCAGGACTGGCCATCCGGTATTTACAAGATCTTTTACGTGGCGCAACAAACTAAGACCGTGGTAAGTGTTCTTGCCGAAATCGTGCGTCGGGTCGATCAGGATGGCGTCCCGCGCGACGCCGACATCGACGGCATGATGCGCCGCTGAGGTGACCTCGGCGATGACGTCGTCCACCACGCCGCGTTCGGTGACGCCGTAGTTGACGCGAAAGGGCCGGGTTCGCGGCACGGCCCCGCCGGTGTGCGAGCAGACCAGTCCCGCGCCGAATTCGGCGGCCACCTCGGGCAGTCCCGGATCGGCGCCGGCCCAGGTGTCGTTGATCAGGTCGGCCCCGGCCGCGCAGGCCTGCTTGGCCACGTTCGCGCGCCAGGTATCGACGCTGATGAGTTGGTCGGGGTACTCGCCGCGGAGCCATTCGATGAACGGCACGACGCGCGCGATCTCCTCGTCGGCGTCCACGGTGCTGCCCGGACCCGCTTTGACGCCGCCGATGTCGATGACGTCGGCCCCGTCGGCGATCTTCTGGTGCGCGGCGTCCTTGGCCGCGCCGTCGCTGAAGGTCGCCCCCCGGTCATAGAAGGAATCCGGGGTGCGGTTGACGATCGCCATGATCAGCGCGCGATCGCCGGCCACCTGGCGACCCAGGAACTGGCCCCTTGCGGAGGACTGCACGACTCCCAGGCTATCGGGCTGCCGCAAATCCGCTCATTCCGCGGCCACCGCTGTGGCAAATGCCGCGAAGTGTAGGGAATTCCCTGATTCGAGGAGGTGCCGCGGTCAATAGGTTCGATTCACGTCCAATCGGATCGAGAGCAAACTCCCAGGAGGCCGCAGATGAGCAAGCGAGCACTGTATTTGACGCGCGTCGCCGTCGTTGCCGCGATGACGAGCTTCCCCGTGTTGGCACCGGCGCCCGCCGGGGCCCTACCCAACGGTCTCGACGTGAACTGCAATCAGGAACCCGGCGAGATCACCACCGCGATCTGCGTCATCAGCGGCTGCCCCCGGGTGCACGGCGACTATGTCGTCGACGCGGTGCACTGGAAGATCGACGGCGGCGAGCAGCAAGAAGAGGGCTTCAAGTGCATCAACGGCGCGACCACCCGATTCACCCTCGGCGGCGGTCCGGGTGCCCACTGGAACATCGCGGTGCAGGCGTGCCGCAAGAAGGATCTCGAGGGCGACTGGTGCGGTCCGTGGTCGAACACGACGTTCACCATGCCCGGGAACGCGAAACCCACACCACAGGCACCGCCCGTCGTGACCCCGCCACCGGCGGAGAAGCCCCCGGTGCAGTGCCCCGCGGGCTCCCCCACCCCGACGGTGCCGGCCGGCCAGACCTGCGCCCCGATCCCTGACGTCACCAACGCGATTCAGGCGTCGTTCGGCGCACCCGGCGTCTCCAGCATCGCGTTCAACGTCACCAACACCTCCAACATCGCGGCTACGTGCAACTACACCGCGACGGCGGATTCGATCAACCCGCTGGTCCCGAAGAAGACGACGCGGCAGTTCAACGTTCCCGCCAACGGCAGCCACACCGAATCCTTCAGTGGCGCACCAACATTGAGCACCTACAACGTGGTGCTGTCATGCAAGGACGCCAGCGGCAGGCAGAAAGCCGAACTCGGCCACGTCGAGACGTCGGTGACGTGGTGATCAGCTGACCGAATTCGGCTCGCCACCCGTGTGATTTGTGCACGATTTTCCGCGGTAAGCGCGGAAAATCGTGCACAAATCCCTGACTAACGCGGCTTCTTGCCGTCCTTCACCTCGGCGGGGTACTCGGGGTAGAACGGCACGTAGCCCTCGTCGCGGCCGGCCAGCACGTAGATCGGGTCCTTCACCTCGTCGCCGTAGCCCTGCTTGCGCAGGTCGACCTTCTGGCTCTTGAACGTCGAGGTGTGCGCCAGGGCGGGCACGACCCGGATGAACAGCGGTACCGCGTAGGCGGGCAGGTGCTCGAAGCCGGCTTTGGCCAGGCGGGCTCCGTCGAACTCGGCGCCCTCGCGCAACTGCACCGACGCCATGCCGGCGCGGCCGCCGCAGCCCGGCACCTCGACGCCGTACACCGTGCACTCCTCCACCTGGTCGTCGGCGCCGAGCGCGGCCTCGACCTCGGTGGTGGCGACGTTCTCGCCCTTCCACCGGAAGGTGTCGCCGAGACGGTCGGCGAACGCGGCATGCGCGAAGCCCTGCGACCGCATCAGGTCACCGGTGTTGAACCAAACGTCGCCGTCCTTGAATGCGTTGCGCACCAACTTCTTCTCGCTGGCGGCCTTGTCGGTGTAGCCGTCGAACGGCTGCAGGTTGTTGACCTTGCTGAGCAGCAGGCCCGGCTGGCCGCGCTTGACCTTGCGCAGCCGGCCGTCGGGTCCGCGGGCCGGCTCGCCGGTCTCCAGGTCGTATTCCACGTAGACGACGGGCGACGGGCAGATGCCCGTCGTCTTGTCGATGTTGAAGACGTTGACGAAGCCGGTGTTGCCCTCGCTGGCGGCGTAGAACTCGCACACCCGCTTGATGCCGAAGCGCGAGGTGAACTCGTCCCAGATGGCGGGGCGCAGCCCGTTGCCGGCGATGACCCGGACCTTGTGTGCCCGGTCGGTGGGCTTGGGCGGCTGGTTCAGCAGGTAGCCGCAGATCTCGCCGATGTAGATGAACGCGGTGGCGTCGTACTTGATGACCTCGTCCCAGAACCGCGAGGCGGAGAACGACTTGCCCAGCGCGAGCGCCGCACCGGCGTTGAGGGCCGACGACGTCGCGACCGTCAGCGCGTTGTTGTGGTACAGCGGCAGGCAGCAGTACAGGGTGTCGCTGCTATTCAGACGCAGCCCCAACCCGCCGAACCCGCCGAGGGCGCGCAGCCAGCGGTAGTGCGTCATGACACTGGCCTTGGGCATGCCGGTCGTGCCCGAGGTGAAGATGTAGAACGCCTTCTCCTTGGCCAGGATCTGGCTGGTGCCCACCGGGTTGGCGGTCGACTGGCCGACGGCCTGCTCGCGCAGTTCCTCCACCGACATGAGACCCGCGGTCAGCTCCGGAGCGGCACCGCACTCGATGACGGGCTCGTGGAAGTCCGGCTCGGTGACGAGCACCTTGGCGCCGAGCAGGCCCAGGCTGTGCGCCAGCACGTTGCCGCGCTGGTTGTAGTTGATCATTCCGGCGATCGCGCCGCACTTGACCGTCGCCAGCATCAGCAGCACGGCGTCCGGCGAGTTGCGCAGCATGATGCCGACGACCGAACCCGGGCCGACGCCCTTGGCCGCCAGCACCGCCGCGTAGCGGTTCACCGTCGCGTTGGCCTGGCCGTAGGTGATGCGCTGGTCCTCGAACTTGATGAAGACCTTGTCCTTGTTGGCCTCTGCGCGTTCCTGGAAGACCTTGCCGATGGACGTCTTCGCCGTCGGGGTCGCACCGAAGCCGGTGATCAGGCCGCGCAGGATCACCGGGGCGTCGGACAGGAAACCGGGCAGTTGCTTAGCAATATCGAGCAGCCCGACGCCGGTGCGTGATGTCTCGTCACTCATGCCCGGTGAGCCTAGTGAGCGATGTCACGCGGCGCACAAGCAGCCATGGCCGCGTCGACGTCTTTGACGACTATGAGCCGGTCGAGCGCGGCCCGCTGGACATAGCCGGTGTCGACCAGCGTGTGCAGCCACGCCAGCAGGCCGTCGTAGTGGCCGTGCGGATCGAGCATCACCAGCGGCTTGTCGTGCATGTTGAGGTAGCCGGCCGTCCAGGCCTCGAAGAACTCCTCGAGGGTGCCGATCCCGCCCGGCAGCGCGATGAACGCGTCGGACCGGTCCTCCATGATCTGCTTGCGCTCGCGCATCGTGTCGGTGACGATCAGTTCGCTGGCGTTCACATCGGCCAGCTCACGGTGCACCAGCTTCTTCGGGATGACACCGATGGTGCGGCCGCCGTTCTCCCGGGCTCCGTCGGCGACGGCGCCCATGGCCGAGACGTTGCCGCCGCCGGACACCAGCGTCCAGCCCCGGGCCGCGATCGCCCGGCCGACATCGCCGGCGAGGGTGAGCAATTCGGGATGACGGGGACCAGCGGCGCAGTAGACACAGACGGCGTAGGCGTTTTCGGTTGTCACACCGCAACGCTAATCGAGCCGTGCCGGGCATCGCGCAGCCATAGGATCGGACCGTGGTGCTGAGCCAGCTCGAAGCGGGCGTCGAAACCCGGTCCGGTGCGCTGCTCACCGGTGCCCGCGGGTCCGGCAAGACCACATGGGCACGGGCCGCATACGACGAGCTGGCGCCCGGCTTCGAGCGCGCCGCCTGGATCACCGGCACCGCGGCCGACTCCCGCGTACCGTTCGGCGCCTTCGAGCGGTTGTTCACGGTGCCCGAGACCGGCCGGACGGTTCAGGTGCTGAGCGCGGCCCGCGAGGCCCTCGGGACCGGACTGCTGTTGGTCGTCGACGACGGGCATCTGCTCGACCGGTTGTCGGCGTCGCTGGTCTACCAGCTCGCGGTGTCGGGGGCGGCCCGGGTCATCGTCACCGCGGAATCGAATCAGTCTCTGCCCGAAGGCATTTCGGCACTGGTACGGGACCGGCTGGTGATGCCGGTGACCGCCGACGGGCCGGTCCCGCCCGTTGCGTCCCCCGCTGCCGACCCGCTGCCGACGCCGGACGACGACGGTGTCGTCGGTCGGCTGCGGCGTGCGGTGCGGGCACTCGACGGCGGTGACGCCCTACCCGTCGCCGAGCTGGCTGCCGCCGCCGACGATGCCCTGCGGCTGGGTGATCTCGAGCTGGCGGAACGCCTGGGCCGCGCCGCGCTGCCGGGCGGCGGCCTGGCCACCCGGGTGACGCTGAGCTACGCCCTGGCCTGGCAGGGTCGCGGTCCGGATGCCGATGCCGTGCTGGCCGAGGTCGACGCGACCGCACTGACCGAACCCGCGTTGCTGATGTGGGCGCTGCCCCGCGCGGCCAACCAGTTCTGGATGCTGTCCGAGCCCGAGCGGGCGACGGCCTTCCTGCGCACCGTCCGCAGCCGGGTCCAGACGCCGACGGCGCAGGTCACCCTGGACGCCTTGTCGGCGACGTTCGCGATGAACGCGGGCAATCTCAATCGGGCGATGCAGCTGGCCGACTCGGTGCTGTCCAGTCCTGATCCGAGCGACACCGCCGTCGGCTGGGCGGCATCGGCGGCGGCGCTGAGCTGTGCGCGAACGGGCCGGTTGACCGAGGTGGACGGCTTCGCCGAGCGCGCGCTGGCCGCCGGCCAGCCGGGCCTGTTGCGGTTCACCAGTGGCTTCGGGCAGACGACGGCCCTGCTGTTGGCCGGCGAGCCCGACAACGCGCAGCGGCTGGCGCAGGAGCTGATCGATTTCACGCAGTCCCAACAGCCCGGGCGGGCCATCGGTGAGGTGCTGTTGGCCGATGTGTTGATCTCGCGGGGCGAACTCGACTCGGCGATCGAACTGCTTGAGAACGCGGCGAAAGCGCTGGCGCGCACCGGGTATTCGTGGGGCCCGCTGGCATGGATGCTGCTGGCGCGAGCCCTCGGACAGCGCGGGGCGACCGCCGAGGCGGGCCGGGCACTGGCCCGCGCCGAGGCCAGGCACGGCTTGAAGTCGATGTTGTTCGCTCCCGAACTGGCCCTGGCTCGCGCCTGGACCAACGCGGCGCGGCGGGACCGGCACGGCGCGATCGCCGCCGCCCGCGAGGCGTTCCGTGCCGCCGAGCGCGGCGGCCAGTCGGCCGTGGCGCTGCGTGCGTTGCACGACGCGGCGTTGTTGGGCGATGTCCGCGCCGCAGACTGTTTCGGCCGCGTCGGCGTCGACTGTGCGTTCGCCAGGCAGGCTCGCGCGGTGGCGGCGGAGGTTGCCGCCGATCGCACCTGACCATTTGCCGCAGGGCAGGTCGTCGACGCCGCCATAGGATTGACCGCAACAGATCTTCGAGGGGTCAGGTCATGGGCGATCCGCTGTACGTCAATACCGAGGGTGTGCTGGGCATGGCCCGGGTGCACGACGCCGTGGCGGCCGGGCTCGGTCAGCTGCAGAACGGCGCGGGTCTCGGCCAGTCGGTCGGCCCGGCCGGTCCGGCGGCGACGCACGGGCTGATCGCCCACGGCATGAATTCGGCACTTGGTGGGGTCATGGCGCGACGCGACAGCATCCTGCAGTCGACGGGCGCCGCCGGTCAGCAGCTGTCCGAGCAGCTGCACCGCGCCGCCGAGGCCTACCGCGCCGGTGACGAGCAGGGTGCGCGTGGGCTGTCCTCGGCCGCCGAGGGCATTCCCGGCGGTGGTGGCGGTGGTGGCGGTGGTGGCGTCAGTGCCGGCGCGCCCGGGGGACTCGGTGCCGCGGTGCCGGGTTCCCCCGCCGCCGGTGGTGGTGACGCCGCGCAGACGCTCGGGCAGGTGGGCCAGCAGGCCGGTCAGATCGCGCAGGGTGTGGCGCAGACGTTGGGGCAGATTCCGGGACAGATCGCCCAGGGCGTGAGTGGCGTGTTGGGCGGGTTGCTCGGCGGACTGGGCGGGGCTGACGGTGTCGGCGCCGGCCATGCGGCGGGCACGGGACTGGGCGGAGCGAGCGGCTCGGGTGGCGTGGATTCCGTTGGGGAACATGACAAGCCGGACACCGACGACCGGGAACGGGAACGCCGGGATCCCGAACGCCACGAGAAGGGTGACGACGACAAGCGGATCCTGTCGGTCGAGCACCGCGGTCCGGCAAGCGGCACCGCCGACGGGAGCGGGGACCCGGCGGCCGGTCCGTCGGGCGTCGCCGCTCCCCCGCCGCGGCGTCCGGCCCAGACCCGGCCGCAGGACATCTAGATCGGGGCCGGGGCCTCACCCGGTGACCCGGAGCTGTCACCAAACCCGACATTGTCAGCCGATGTTGACAGTTTCAAATCGCAAGCGCCGCAGGAGAGCCGACACGCGGAGCCGTGCACGCCGGTTTCACTCCAGCGTCATCCGCCGCTCGATGCCGATCGCATCGAGGAAGCGCTCGTCGTGACTGACCACGATGAAGGCGCCGCGGTAGGCGTTGAGCGCCGACTCCAGCTGCGCGACGCTGACCAGGTCCAGGTTGTTGGTCGGTTCGTCGAGCAGCAGCAGGTGCGGCGCCGGTTCGGCGTACAGCACGCACGCCAGTGTGGCGCGCAGCCGCTCGCCGCCGGACAGCACCGACACCGGTAGGTCGATCCTGTTGTCCTGGAACAGGAACTGCGCCAGCAGATGCCGCCTGCGGGTGATGCTGAGGGTCGGCGCCCAGGCCATCAGGTTCTCCAGGACACTGCGCTCCTCATCGAGCAGGTCGAGGCGCTGCGACAGGTAGGCGATGCGGCCGTCGCCTCGGATCAGGGTTCCGGCGTCGGGTTCGAGGTCGCCGTTGATCATCTTGAGCAGCGTCGACTTGCCCGCACCGTTCCGGCCGGTCAGGGCGATCCGCTCGGGTCCACGGATGTCGAGGTCGATTCCGTTGCCGGCGAACAACGTCCGGCCGCCGCGCTGGATGTTCAGGCCGGCCGCGCTCAGCACCGTCCGGCCTGCGGGCACTTCCGTGTCCGGCAGGTCGAGGGCGATGACGTCGTCGTCGCGCACCGCACGCTCGGCGGCGTCGAGGCGCGCCCGGGCATCGTCGACGCGCTGGGAGTGGACCTCGTCGGCGCGGCCTGCCGACTCCTGGGCATTGCGCTTGAGCTTTCCGGCAATGATTTTCGGCAGCCCGGCGTCCTTGACGTTGCGGGCAGCAGTGCCGGCCCGGCGGGCGGCGCGCTCGCGGGCCTGCTGCATCTGCCGCTTCTGCAGCTTCAGTTGCGACTCGGCGTTACGCATCTCATCGACAGCCGCTCGCTGCAATTCAGCGATCGCATCCTGGTACGCCGTGAAGTTGCCGCCGTAGAACTGGACGTCACCGTCACGTAGTTCGGCGATGCGGTCCATGCGGTCCAGTAGTGCGCGGTCGTGACTGATCAGCAGTAGAACGCCTGGGTAGCGGTCCAGCTCGTCGTAGAGCCGTTGCCGTGCAGCAGAATCCAGGTTGTTGGTCGGTTCGTCGAGCAGCAGGACATCGGGACGCCGCAGCAGTTGCGCGGCCAGGCCGAGGGTGACGACCTCACCGCCCGACAGCGTGCCGAGCACCCGATCGAGCGGGACGTCGAGACCGAGCCGGGCCAGCTGCGCCGTGCTGCGTTCCTCGATGTCCCAGTCGTCACCGATGGTGGCGAACACGGCCTCGGAGGCGTCACCCTCGGCGAGTGCCGCCAAAGCCGCCAAAACGGGTGCCACGCCGAGCATTTCGGCGACGGTCAGATCGGTGGCGAACGGCAGTGTCTGCGGCAGGTAGCCGAGCGTGCCGTCGACGGTCACATTGCCGCCAGTCGGCTGCAGTTCTCCGGCAATGAGTTTGAGCAGCGTGCTCTTCCCGGCGCCGTTGGGAGCGACCAGTCCGGTGTGACCGGCACCGACCGTGAACGACAGATCCGAGAACACTTCGGTGCCATCGGGCCAGGAAAACGACAAATGGGAACAGGAGATAGAAGACATGCAAGAGCTCTCGTGAGAGTGACAGGGCGAGGGCGTACTCCGGTTATCCGGAGATGTCTTCTCCCAGCATGTTTCGGCCCACCTCGGTTGGCAGCAGTTGCAAAGCCCACAGTACTCACGGGCGCAACTGATTTATTGCCGCTCAGTACCCGCGCAACTGATCCAGCTGTCGCCGTTCACGTTTGGTGGGCCGGCCGGCTCCGCGATCCCGGACGGGCACTGCCGGCATCGTCTCTTTGGCCGGTGGCGGCGGGCTGCGGTCGATCAGGCATTCCGGCACGACGGCCGCGCCGACCCGCTTGGCGATCGGGCGGATGACCTCGACGATGCGCTCGCGGCCATCGAGCCGGACCCGGACCTCGTCGCCCGGGCTGACCAGCTGCGCCGGTTTGACGGTGACGCCATTGACGCGGACGTGGCCGGCCCGGCAGGCGGCGGCCGCCAAAGACCGGGTCTTGGTGATCCGGACGGCGAAAATCCAGCTGTCGACGCGGACGCTACTCAACTTGTCAGATACCGCCGCAGCATCTCGGTGACGGCGGTGATGTCCGCCGTCGTCACGCGCTCGTCGACCTTGTGCGCCAGGTTCGGGTCGCCCGGTCCGTAGTTGACGGCCGGAATGCCCAGGGCGGCAAAGCGTGCCACGTCGGTCCAGCCGTACTTGGCTCGCACCTGGTCCCCGGCCGCGGCCACCAGCGCGGCGGCGGCCGGCTGCGTCAGACCGGGCAGCGCGCCGGCAGCCGAGTCGGTGAGCTCGATGCGGACGTCGAGACCGGCGAACACCTCGTGGACGTGCGCGAGGGCCTGCTCAACGCTGCGGTCCGGCGCGAACCGGAAGTTGACGGTGACCGACGCGGCGTCGGGGATGACGTTGCCGGCGATGCCGCCGTCGATCCGGACCGCGGACAGTCCCTCGCGGTAGACGCAGCCGTCGATGTCGACCGAGCGCGCCTGGTAGGCGGTGAGCCGGTCGAGGACGGCACCGAGCTTGTGAATCGCGTTGTCGCCCAGCCACGATCGCGCCGAATGCGCGCGGGTACCGGTGGCGTGGATGATGACGCGCAGGGTGCCCTGGCACCCGGCTTCGATGAGACCACCCGACGGCTCGCCGAGGATCGCGACGTCGGCTTTGAGCCAGTCGGGCAGTTCACGCTCGATGCGGCCGAGACCGTTGGCGCTGGATTCGATCTCCTCGCAGTCGTACATGACGAGGGTGATGTCGTGCGTCGGCTCGGCGATGGTGGCCGCCAGGTGCAGGAACACCGCGTCGCCGGCCTTCATGTCGGAGGTACCGCAGCCCCAGAGCTCGCCGCCGACGAGCCGACTGGGGAGGTTGTCGGCCGCCGGGACGGTGTCGGTGTGCCCGGCCAGCAGCACGCGCGACGGCCGGCCCAGATTGGTCCGGGCCAGCACCGCGTCGCCGTTGCGGATCACCTCGAAGTGCGGAGCCTGGGCCTTGATTGCGGCCTCGATCTCGTCGGCGATGAGCTGCTCGTGCCGCGATTCGCTGGGGATGTCGACCAGGGCGGCGGTCAGAGCGATCGGGTCGGCGGTGAGATCGAGCATTCAGCCAGATTAGCTGGTCACCTTTCACCCGCGAGCAGACGCAAAACTGTCGTTTTCACGGCCGAAAACGACAGTTTTACGTCTGCTCGCGAGGGGAGAGTGCCCCAGCTCACGAGGTTCAGGCGACGGCGCGCAGGGCCCGGATGGCAGGTGCCGTCGAGGCGCCGAGCAGTGTCGAGCGGTCGGCCGGGTAGCGCACGTCGATGACGGCGTCGTCACCGAACCGGTAGGGCTTGCCGAGAATCAAGCCCGCCAACTGCTTTCGCATCCGGGACAGCTCGGCCCGCACCGTGACCACCCGGCTCCGGTCGCCGTACAGGTCTTCGGCGAGCTCCGACGCCGAGCGCCCGTTCCGGTGGATCGCCAGCACCAGCAGGATTTCGGCGTGCCGTAGCGAGATGTCATGGCGCCATCCCCCGAACTCCCCGGCCATCTCGAGGACCGGGGCGGCGCGCAGGTCCAGGACGACGCGGGTGGCGGTGGCGTCGTCGTCGGCCGCGGCGGTGGACGGCCGGACCAGCCACCCGCCGGGCAGCATCTCGACGTCGCATCGTCCGAGGGTCGGGATCCACGCCCGCCCCGGGGCCAGTTCGTCGGGCAGCAGAATCCGATTGTGCAGTGGCATCTGGTCGACGGCGGCCACCCAGCCGTCGGCGTCGACCGCCAGCGCCGGACTGCCGATGCGGGCCAGGATGGGCGCGGCGACCATCCGCAGCCGGTTCAGCGTGCCCTCGTGCTGCTCGCGCAGGTGCGCTTCGGCCAGCCGGGCGACCGCGTCGACGAGCGCGACGGTGGTGGGATGCACCGTCGCGGCCGGGCCGGAGACGTCGACGACGCCGATGACCTGGCCGGTGCGCGGGTCACGGACCGGAGCGCCCGCGCAGGTCCAGGCGTGGTGGCTGCGCAGGAAATGCTCGGCGGAGAACACCTGCACGGCCCGGTTGGACGCCAGCGCGGTCCCGATGGCGTTGGTGCCGACGGCGCCCTCACCCCAGTTGGCGCCTTCGACGAACCCGAGCCGGTCGGCCTTGCCCAGCACGGCCGCGGACCCGGACCGCCACAGCACACGACCCCGCGCATCCGCCAGCACGAGGATGTTGTCCCCTTCGGCGACAATGGATTCCAGCCCGCGTGACACGTCGTCGAGCACGGCGAGCAGCCCCGACGACTTGCGCAGCGCATCCAGACCGGACGATTCGATGACCGGCGGGATGTGGGTGTCGGGGTTGACGCCGCGGGCCAGCATCCGCTGCCACGACTCGCCGATGACGTCGCGGGGCCGAGCCGGCGCGCGGCCGCCGGACATGGTCGCGTCGTAGACAGCCGACATCAACCGCGCGTAACTGCGCGGGTCCTCGCCAACAGCTACCGCTGGTTCAGGCACGGCCGGGCTCTGCATCAACGCCGATTGTGCTCCGCATGTCAGCGATAAACCAGGCCGCCGTCGATGAGACCGGCCTGCCCGGTCATGTAGTCGGCGTCGGGCCCGGCCAGGTACGACACGAACCCGGCGACGTCATCCGGGGTTTCCGCACGGCCCAGCGCGATGCCGCCGACGAACTTCGCGTACGTCTCGCCGACCGGGGCGCCGGTGAGTTCGGCGAACCGCTTGTCGATCTCCACCCACATGTCGGTACCCACCACGCCGGGGCAGTAGGCGTTGACGGTGATGCCGTCGGCGGCGTGCTCCTTCGCGGCGGCCTGGGTCAGGGCGCGCACGGCGAATTTGGTGGCGCTGTACGGCCCCAGCATGGCGAAGCCGTCATGCCCGGCGATCGATGAGGCGTTGATGATCTTGCTGACCTTGCCGTGCGCCTGGTTGCCGAGTTCCTTGAATTTCGCGACCGCGGCCTGGATGCCCCACAGCACGCCGTCGACGTTGATCGACCACAACCGCTGCAGATCCTCCGGTGTGACGTCGGCGAGCGGGCCGACCAGTGCGACACCGGCATTGTTGACCATGATGTCGAGCCCGCCGAGTTCGGTTGCCACATAGTCGACGGCCGCGAACACCTGGTCCCGAGCACTGACATCGGCGACGAAAGTGGTGAATTTGGACCCGATTTCGGATATCTCGGCGGCCACCTCCGCCAAGGGATCGGCTTCGACGTCGACGAGCGCGACGTCGGCGCCGTCACGCGCCAGCCGTAGCGCGATACCGCGACCGATGCCACGTCCGGCCCCGGTGACCAGGGCTACCTGTCCTGCCAATGTCATTGCTGTTTCTCCGCTCATCGCGTCGGGTCGACCAGAACTTTCATCTTGTTCCCCGCATGCAGGGCCTCGAATCCTTCGGAAACCACGTCACCGATCGGGATCTGGGCCACCCATCCGCTGGTGTCGTAGGCGCCCTGCGCCATCAACGCGATGACGGCCTCGAAGTCAGCGCCCGTGTAGCACAGCGAGCCCTGGATGCGGGACTCGTTCATCACCAGGTTCAAAAGCGGTGTCTGCAGCGGCTTTTCGTAGATCGCGACGCTCACCATCGGCTTGCGGGATCCGACGCACGCCAGTGCGGTCTCCACAGCGGGCGTGACACCGGCGGCGTCGTACACCGCGTCGGCGCCGGCACCGTAGGTGTGGTCGGCGATGAAGCCGGGCACATCGCTGACCGTCGGGTCGAGCGTGACGGCGCCGAGCGCTTCGATGGCCGCGCGGCGCGTCGGCGACGGCTCGACGACGAACACTTCCTGAAGTCCCTTGCCGCGCAACGCGAACCACAATCCGATGCCGATGGGACCGGCGCCGAACACCATCGCGGTGTCACCGGGTTTGACGTCGCCGAGGGTTGCCGCGTGGTAGGCCACCGACATCGGTTCGACGAGCGCGCCGAGTTCCAGCGAGACGTTGTCGGGCAGCCGGTGCAGCATGTTCGTCGGCACCACGGTGTACTCGGCCATGCCACCGTCGGACATCAGGCCGTGGAAGCCGATCTGCTGGCAGACGTTGTAGTTGCCTGCCGCACACGGGCCGCAGTGGTCGCATTTGTAGATCGGCTCGACGGCCACCCGGTCGCCCTCGCGCCAGTCCGTCACCCCGGCGCCGACCGCCGTGACGGTGCCGGAGAACTCGTGGCCCAGCGTGAGCGGGAGTTCCTGATGCGTCAGGGGGTGCGGCTGTGTGGGGACGAAGATGGGGCCGGCGTAGTACTCGTGCAGGTCGGTGCCACAGATGCCGTTGAATCCGACCTGTAGTTGCACCTGGCCCGGCCCGGGAGTCGGGATGGCGACGTCCTCGACCGAGACTTTGTTGGGTCCGTAGTAGACAGCAGCTCTCATGCGACCAGTTGTATGTGACCGCGGCCACACACCGACAGAGTTGCAGGAGGTTGCAACGCTGCAACGTGCTGCAACTCTTGTCGGGAGTTGCGCCCTGGCTGTGTTCTGAGTCACATGACCGCAACACTGGAACCCACCACCGCCATGTCGCCGCAGCAGCGCGTCGAGAACTGGCTCGCCAACTTCGAGGCGGCACTGGCCGCACAGGACATCGACGGCGTCGTCGGGATGTTCGCCGTCGACAGCTTCTGGCGTGACCTCGTCGCCTTCACCTGGAACATCAAGACCGTGGAAGGCCGCGACCAGATCGCCGGCATGCTGCGCGCGCGGCTGGCCGACACCACCCCGTCCGGGTTCCGGACCCGTGAACCCGCCACCGCCGACGGCGACGTGACCTCGGCGTTCATCGAGTTCGAGACGGCCACCGGGCGCGGCTCGGGCCACCTGCGGCTACGCGGCGACGAAGGTTGGACGCTGCTGACCACGCTGCAGGAGCTCAAGGGCCATGAGGAGCGCAAGGGCGCGACGCGGGTGCTCGGCGCGGTGCACGGGTCCGACCCCGACCCGCGCTCGTGGGCCGAGAAGCGCGCCGAGGAAGAGGCGACGCTGGGGCGCGAGAAGCAGCCCTATGTACTGGTCATCGGCGGTGGTCAGGGCGGTATCGCGTTGGGTGCGCGGCTGCGGCAACTCGGAGTGCCGTCGATCGTCGTCGACAAGCACGAGCGGCCCGGCGACCAGTGGCGCAAGCGCTACAAGTCCCTGTGCCTGCACGACCCCGTGTGGTACGACCACCTGCCCTACCTGCCGTTCCCGGCTAACTGGCCGGTCTTCGCGCCCAAGGACAAGGTCGGCGACTGGCTGGAGTTCTACACCAAGGTCATGGAGGTGCCGTACTGGTCGCGCACCGAATGCCTCTCGGCCACTTACGATTCCGATGCCGGCCGGTGGAGCGTCGAGGTGAACCGCGACGGCGAGCGCATGACGCTGCACCCGACCCAGCTGGTACTGGCGACCGGCATGTCCGGAAAGCCAAGCATCCCAACACTTCCGGGCCAGGACATCTTTGCCGGGGAACAGCACCACTCGAGTCAGCACCCGGGCCCGGACCGGTACGTCGGCAAGAAGGTCGTCGTGGTGGGGTCGAACAACTCGGCGCACGACATCTGTAAAGCCCTGTACGAGAACGGCGTCGACGTGACGATGCTGCAGCGCTCGTCGACCCACGTCGTGAAGTCCGACTCACTGATGGAGCTCGGCCTCGGCGACCTGTACTCGGAGCGCGCGGTGGCCGCCGGCATGACGACCGAGAAGGCCGACCTGACGTTCGCGTCGCTGCCGTACGCCATCATGGCCGATTTCCAGCGACCGATCTACGACGCGATCCGGGTGCGGGACAAGGACTTCTACGACCGGTTGGAGGCGGCCGGCTTCGAGCTGGACTTCGGCGACGACGACTCCGGCCTGTTCATGAAGTACCTGCGCCGCGGCTCGGGCTACTACATCGACGTCGGTGCGTGCGAGCTGGTGGCCAACGGTTCCATCAAGCTGGCGCACGGCCAGGTGTCACATCTGACCGAGAACGCGGTGGTGCTGGCCGACGGCACCGAACTGCCCGCCGACGTCGTCGTCTACGCGACCGGCTACGGCTCGATGAACGGCTGGGCCGCCGACCTCATGGGCCAGGAGATCGCCGACCGCGTCGGCAAGGTGTGGGGCCTGGGCAGCGGGACCGCCAAGGACCCCGGCCCGTGGGAGGGCGAACAGCGCAACATGTGGAAGCCGACGCAGCAGGAGAACCTGTGGTTCCACGGCGGCAACCTGCACCAGTCACGGCACTACTCGCTGTATCTGGCGCTGCAGCTCAAGGCCCGGTACGAGGGCATCCCGACGCCGGTGTACGGGCTGCAGGAGGTCCATCACCTGCAGTGAGGGTTCCCTCGCCGGACCGGGGGCACCGCCCGCTCGTGGGTGGTGCCCCCAGTTCAGCGCTGGTTCAGTAGCCTTTAGCAACGTGACTTCTTCTTCTGGTGCATCCGGCATCGGCATCGCCACCATCACCTCCGACGGAACCGTCCTCGACACCTGGTTCCCGGCACCCGAACTGAACGCCGACGCCGCGGCCGGCCCGGTCCCCGCTGAGCTGGAAGCCCTCGTCGGCACCGACGAGGACCGCGGCGTGCGCACCGAGATCGTGCGCACCACCATCGCCTCGCTCGACGACAAGCCCGCCGACACGCACGATGTCTGGCTGCGCCTGCACCTCCTGTCGCACCGCCTGATCGCGCCGCACGGCGCCAACTTGGACGGCATCTTCGGCCTGCTGACGAACGTGGTGTGGACCAACTTCGGCCCCTGCGCGGTCGAGGGCTTCGAGACCGTCCGCGCCAAGCTGCGTCGTCGCGGCACGGTCACCGTGTTCGGTGTCGACAAGTTCCCCCGCATGGTCGACTACGTGCTGCCGAGCGGTGTGCGCATCGCCGACGCCGACCGTGTCCGTCTCGGCGCGCACCTCGCGTCGGGCACCACCGTCATGCACGAGGGCTTCGTCAACTTCAACGCCGGCACCCTGGGCACCTCGATGGTCGAGGGCCGTATCTCGGCGGGCGTCGTCGTCGATGACGGCTCCGACGTCGGCGGCGGCGCGTCGATCATGGGCACGCTGTCCGGTGGCGGCAAGGAGGTCATCTCGGTGGGCAAGCGCTGCCTGCTGGGCGCCAACGCGGGCCTGGGCATCTCGCTGGGCGACGACTGCGTCATCGAGGCCGGCCTGTACGTCACCGGCGGCACCAAGGTGACCACCGCCGACGGCCAGACCGTCAAGGCCAAGGAACTGTCCGGCTCGAACAACCTGCTGTTCCGCCGGAACTCGGTCAGCGGCGCGGTCGAGGTCGTCAAGCGCGACGGCACCGGCATCACGCTCAACGAGGCGCTGCACGCCAACTAGAGTCTGCTCACCGAAAGTGAGCTTGTGTGCGTGGTTTCATCGAAAGCTCGCACACAAGCTCACTTTCGTCGTTCAGGCCCAGGGGCCGACGCCCGTCACCTTGTCGATGGTGATGCGGGTGAGGTATCCCGGCGGCGCGCCGGCCGGTGGGAACTGGCCGTTGAACTCGGGCGCCATCACGTTGGTCAGTCGGGTCAGCACCTCGGGCGCCCCACCCTCGACGATGCGGGCGGTACCGCTGATCGCGAGGTACGGATTCACCGATGCGGCGCCCCGGTCGGTGCCGATGATGGTGACCGCCACACGCGGGTCGCGGCGCATGTTGCGCAGCTTCTTGTAGTCGCCGAGGTGCGCGCTGACCAGTTCGTCGCCCTGCAGTTCGACCCACACCACCGAAACCTGCGGGCTGCCATCGGCATTCAGAGTCACCAGCGTTGCGTTGGCCCCGTCCCCGATCAGGGCGCGGGCTTCGTCTGTGAGTTGCATGGGATCTACAAGGCCGCGGCGGCGTGTGGCATTCCCGCCGGGAAAGAGCTTGTGCGCGTGGATACGCCCAGCTCGTCGCCGCCGGGAAGTTGGAGGTTTTCCCCCAGGGACATCGGCGCACATTCATCGCTAGCGTCAATCCGGTGAGCACTACGACCGGCGACGCGGACACCTTGACACCTACCGAACCCGACAAGATTTCGGCGCCCGAGTGGACCGGCGCGCAGAAGCTGGCGTTCCGGCTGTTCTTCACCATCGGCGGCGGAATCCTGATCCTCTCGGTGTACGGCAATCTGGGCCTGAGCGTCTTGATTGCCCCGCTTCTGCAGGGGCTCGCAAACCTGGGCAGTTTCGTGACCCGCGGCGAGGGCGCGTACCTGAACGTCGACGGCGGCGCTGATTCCCTGGCGGAGTGGTGCCTGCACCTCGGCTGGATCCTGGTGGCTCTGGTGATCACCGCGGTGTGGACCGCCCTGGACCGGCATCGGCCGAACTACCGCAGCCTTGCCGCGCTGCTGCTGGTGTTCGCGCGGTTCGGTCTGGCCGTCTCGATGCTGCTCTACGGTCTGGCCAAGCTCATTCCCACGCAGATGGCCTACATGATGCTGCCCGGCTACCAGATCCAGATGGTCGGCGACGTCAGCATGATGAACACGCTGTGGGGTTTCATGGGCGCCTCGGACCCCTACTCGGTGGCCACCGGCCTGGTCGAATTCGCCGCCGGTGCCCTATTGCTGTGGCGACGTACCTGGCTGCTGGGCGCGCTGATCGCGATCGTGGCCATGGCCCAGGTGTTCCTGCTCAACCTCTTCTACGACGTCCCGGTGAAGCTGGTGTCCGGCCAGCTGTTGTTCATCGCCGTCGCGATCACCACGCCGTACTGGAAAAGCCTGGCTCAAACGGTATTCCAGCTTGGCGCTCCCGAACCGGTCGCGCTGTGGCCGGCGCTGGGTTCCGGCAGGCGGTGGGTGCGCCGGACCGGCACCGTGGCGAAGTTCGCCATCGCAGGCGTCGTCGTCGTGCTGGTCACGACGTTCAGCGTCGTCACCTACCAGCAGATTCGGCACCGGGAATCGGACATCGACGGAGTCTGGCGCGCAACGTCATTCACCGTGGAAGGCGAACAGGCGACGCTGCAGCAGACCTCGCCGGCGCCATGGACGAATGTCGCGATCGCGGACCGGTCCGGCGACTACACGAGCTTCGTCACCCAGGTCCCGGCGGGCTACGTGACCGTCTACCTGTTCGAGATCCGCGGCGACCGGCTGGAGATCAAGAGGCACGAAGCGGATCCGCCCACTGTGCTGCACTTTCGCCTCGACGGTCCCGACCGGCTGACGTTGACCGGCACGGTCGACGGCAAGCACATCGAAGGCGACTACCAGCGACGGCACATGCAGCGCAGCGAATCTCACTTCCGGTTGATCCAGCCGGAGATCGAGGGTGGACCGGCCAGTCGTCTGCCCTAGACGAGGAGCTTCTTCTGCACCTTGCCCATGGCGTTACGCGGCAGGCTGTCGACGAGGCGCACCTCGCGCGGCCGTTTGTGCACCGAAAGCTGTTGCGCCACAAAATCGATGAGTTCCTGCGCCGATGCGGACCCGACCACGAACGCGACGATGCGCTGGCCCAGGTCGTCGTCGGGCACGCCGACCACCGCGGCCTCCGATACACCCGGGTGCCCCAGCAGGACGGTCTCGATCTCGCCGGCACCGACCCGAAAACCACCGGACTTGATCAGGTCCACCGACTCACGGCCGACGATGCGATGCATGCCCTCGGCGTCGACGACGGCCACGTCGCCGGTGCGGTACCAGCCGTCGTCACCGAGCACCTCCGCCGTCGCCTCGGGCCGGTTGAGGTACCCGCTGAACAACGTCGGCGTGGAAACCTCCAGGCGGCCAATGGTTTCCCCGTCGTGCGGCACCGGCGACCCGTCCTCGGCGACCAGCCGGGTCTGCACGCCGTCGAGCGGCAAGCCGACCCAGCCGGGCCGGCGTTCACCGTCGACCCGGGTCGACAGGGTGATCAGCGATTCGGTGCTGCCGTAGCGCTCGACGGGTGCGTGCCCGGTGAGCCGCACCAGGTCGTCGAACACCGGTACGGGCAGCGCCGCACTGCCGGACACCAGCAGCCGGGCGCCCCGCAACGCCTCGGCGGCGGCGGCATCGGCCACGACGCGGGACCACACGGTCGGCACGCCGAAGTACAACGAGCCGCCCGCCTCCGCATACGCGGCCGGTGTGGGTTTCCCGGTGTGCACGAAGCGATTTCCGATGCGCAGCGAGCCCAGCAGGCCGAGGATCAGGCCGTGCACGTGGAACAACGGCAGGCCGTGCACCAGCGTGTCGGCCGGGGTCCAGGCCCAGGCTTTGGCCAGCGCATCGATGTCGGCCGCGATGGCGCGACGGCTGATCAGCACGCCTTTCGGCAGACCCGTGGTGCCCGAGGTGTACATGATCAGCGCCGTCGAATCCGGCGAGGGCTCGGCGTAGCGGTGCCAGGACCGGGCGTGCAACCGGACCGGAACAACCGGTAGTCCTTCAGTCTCCTCGGGCGCCTCCCCCAGCCAGGCCTGCGCGCCGGAATCGGTGATCATGTGTCGGCGTTCGGCCGCACCGACATCGGCCGGCACCGGAACCACCGGCACCCCCGCGATGAGGCAGCCGGCGATCGCCAGCACCGTCTTGGCGGTAGGCCGTGCCAGGACGGCGACCAGCGACGCCCCCGCGACCCGCTCGGCGACCGATGTCGCAGCCCCGACCAGATCGCTGCGTGACAGCACCGCGCCGTCGATCCGCACCGCGTCTTCGAGGTCGTGTCCGGCAGCGACAACGGCGGGGTTCAGAGAGGTCAGCAGCACATCGCGAGGCTACTCGCCTATCCGATTCCAGCGAAGGACCCGCGTCAAAAATGACTCGCGCTCGGCCGTCGGCGCCAATAGGTTCGAAGCCGTGAGGGCGGGACATCGTCCGTTCGGCAGGGCAACCGGGGACCAGCGACAATGAAGATTCTCGTGACCGGCAGTTCGGGTCACCTGGGTGAGGCACTGATGCTGCGCTTGCAGCAGACGAACCACGAGGTCGTCGGCCTCGATACGACGGCGTCGGTCTTCACCCGCCACCAGGCATCGGTCACCGACCCGGTGGCCGTCGCCGAAGCGATACGCGGGGTCGATGCTGTTGTGCACACCGCGACGCTGCACAAGCCGCACGTCGCGACCCACACCCGGCGGGAATTCGTCGATACGAACATCACCGGCACGCTCAACCTTCTCGAGCACGCGGTCGCGGCCGGGGTGACCCGATTCGTCTACACCAGCACGACGAGCGCATTCGGGGACGCACTGGTTCCTGCTGCGCACGAACCCGCCGCGTGGATCACCGAGGACGTCGCGGACAGGCCCAAGAACATCTACGGCGTCACCAAAGCAGCCGCCGAAGACCTGTGTGAACTGTTTGCGCGCCGGCGCGGACTCCCCTGCGTGGTGTTGCGGACCTCGCGGTTCTTTCCGGAATCCGATGACAGCAAGGACATTCGGGACAGCTACGACGATGCCAACGCAAAGGTCAACGAATTCCTCTACCGCCGTGTCGATCTCGAAGATGTCGTCGAAGCCCACCTGCGGGCCATCGAGCGCGCACCTGTTATCGGGTTCGGGCGCTACATCATCAGCGCGACGTCGCCGTTCACCGTCGCGGATCTGCCGCAGTTGCGGCTGGACGCACCGGCGGTCGTGGCACGCTGCGTGCCCGGGTACGTGGACGAATACCGGCGCCGCGGCTGGACCATGTTCCCGTCGATCGACCGGGTCTACGTCAACGACCGCGCCAGGACCGAACTGGGTTGGCACCCGCGGCACACCTTCGCCGAGCTGATCGGAGCACTCGCGCAGGGTCGCGAGTTCCGCAGTTCCCTGGCGCTGTCGGTCGGCTCGAAGGGATATCACTCGCAGGTCTTCTCCGACGGCCCATACCCGGTCGAATAGCGGCACTCCGCGATACTGGAGCTGTGATCGAACGCGTCGGCTCCCGTGAGGTCTACCGCAACGCCTGGATGTCTGTGCGCGAAGACGACATCCGTCGTCCCGACGGCACCACCGGCATCTACGGCGTGGTGGACAAGCCCACCTATGCCCTGGTGATCGCCCGCGACGGCGACCGCTACCGGATGGTGGAGCAGTTCCGCTACCCGATCGGGTTGCGGCGCTGGGAGTTTGTGCAGGGCACCGCGCCGGGCACCTTGGACGGCGACGAGCCTGCGCCCGGCGATCTGGCGGCGCAGGAACTCCGCGAGGAGACCGGGCTGCGTGCCGAGACGTGGGAGGTGTTGGGCCAGTTGGACGTCGCACCCGGGATGTGCAGCCAACGCGGCTGGGCCTACCTCGCGACCGGCATCACCGAGGGCGAACACGAACGTGAGCATGAGGAGCAGGACATGCACAGCGAGTGGTTCACCGCCGATCAGATCGAGGACATGATCCGCCGCGGCGACATCACCGATGCGCAATCGTTGGCGGCGTGGACGTTGTTGCGGTTGCACACGGGCCGATAAGCGATCCTGCCAACTCCGATAAACATCGCGCCACCTGGGATGACGCCGTTTCGGGCGCCTGTTGATCTGGGCATCGCACCCAGGCACCCAGCAGGAGGCAACGGCATGAAAACGATGAGCAGTAGTACACGGCAGGCACTGGGCCGTTACGTTCTCGCAGGCGCACTCGGAGTCGGAGTCCTGGTGTCCCCGATCGTGTGGTCGTTCGCCGAGGACACGCAGAAGGCGCTGCCGGAAACCGTTGTGGCATCGCACAACAACCACGGCATCGATCAGCTGCAGTGGCTCCAGGACATCCAGCCGCACGCGCAGGCGCCACGGGTCGACACCACGGTGCACCAGAGCCAGTAGTCGGCGTCACAGACCGACTGTGTTGCGCGAGAAGAATTTTCACACTTGATCTCAACTTAGGTTGAGGTTCTAGCGTCGACAGCATGACCCAACCAGAAGTGATCGTCGACCGCGTCGTCCTGCAGGACGGCTTCGTCCCAGTGATAGACATCAGCAGCGCCCGCACCGGCGACCCGACGCACCGCCAGGCGGTGGCCGATGCGATCGGCCGGTGCTGCGAGACGAGCGGCTTCCTGATCCTGGTCGGGCACGGCGTGCCGTACAAGGCCATCAACGACGTCAACCGCGCCCTGCGCGAATTCTTCGCGCTACCGCAGGCCGAAAAGGACAGCGTCCGAGCACTTCCGGGCGACCCGCTGGCCCGTGGATTCAGCAGCGCGGGCAAGCTCGCGGCCACCAACGATGGCGCGGACGTCGCGGCCGAACACCAAGCGCCGGACCGGGTCGAGAAGTTCGTCCACTTCCCGCTGGGCAACCCGGAGGGTCTGGGCGGCGACGGCTGGACCGACGAGCGGGTGGCCGTCGCCGACCGCTGGCCCGACCTCCCGGGATTCCGCGCGGCCTACGAGCGCTACTACGCCGAAATGGAATTACTGGCGACCGAATTGTCGCGGCTGTTCGCGCTTGCCCTCGGCCTGCGCGAGGACTGGTTCGACGCGTCGATCGACCGCCACAACTCCAACCTGATGGCCAACTACTACCCGGCCGACAATCGGCCGGCCGGCGAAGTCCGGCTGAGCCAGCACAGCGACTGGGGCAATCTCACGATCCTGTTGCAGGACGAATCTCAGCGCGGGCTACAGGTTCGGGGTGACCAAGGCGAATGGATCGATGTGCCCATCGTCCCCGGATCATTCGTCATCAACATCGGCGACCTGCTGGCCCGGTGGACCAACGACCGCTGGGTCAGCACCGTGCACCGTGTAGTGAGCAACGGCGCGGGCGGAGAGCGGTTCAGCCTGCCGTTCTTCCACCAGCCCAACTTCGACGCCGTCATCGAGTGCATCCCCACGTGCACGACGGCCGACAATCCGCCGCGCTACGCACCGGTGGTGTCGGGGCCCTATCTGCTCGACAAGTTCAAGCTCGCCTACGCGCTCTGAGTTACCGCGTCACCGAACAGGTTCTCGGACAACGGCGTCGGAGAACCGAATCGGTGCGCCGTCACGGCGATCGCCTGCTCGTGCAGGAATGTCAGCAGCTCGACGCGCCCGGCTTCGACAACCGGCCCCGCGTAGAGCGCGGTGCCGACAGCGCCGGCACTGTCGCGCGCGAACTGTTCGCGGCTGCCGCCGAGCAGGCGAACCCGTCCAGGTGCGTTGCCGCGCAGGGTGTTCCGCCACGACACCGCATCCTCCACCCGGTAGACGACGCCGGCGGTGGCCAGCGTGCCGGCGATCGCCGGAGCGAGCGGAACCGGGGTGGAGACGGTCACGCGGGAGCCGGCCAGGATGCCCGCGCCGACCACGCGCAACAAGGCTGCCGGATCGGCATTCTCGGCGCGCACCGTGACCGGGACGGGCAGGTACCGGAAGACGTTCTTCTCCGCCATCAGACCGGAGACATCGCGCGCGACGCCGAACTCCGTCGCCCAGGCATGTGCGTCGGCTCCGAAGGACCGTTCGAGGAAATCGATTTCCGCGGAATCCAGCGCGAAAGTCTGTGCGGCGTCGAGGATCGCTTGTACGGCCGGCGAAACCGGAGCAGTCTGGGTCGCCGGCGCGGAACGCCAGTCACTCAGCCCGACAAGGTAGTTCGGGCAGCCCGCCTTCGTGCCCGCACCGACCGCCGATTTCTTCCACCCGCCGAAGGGCTGACGCTGCACGATCGCGCCGACGGTCGAGCGGTTCACATAGGCGTTGCCCGCCTCGACCCGGTCGAGCCAGTGTTCGATCTCCTCGCGGTCCAGACTGAAGAGGCCTGCCGTCAGTCCATAGTCGACCTGATTCTGGATGGCGATCGCCTCATCGAGATCGGCGGCGGCGATGAGGCCCAGAACCGGTCCGAAGTATTCGGTGAGGTGGAACTCCGAGCCGCGCCGAACCCCGGTCTTCACTCCCGGCGACCAGAGCCGGCCGGTGTCATCGAGTTGGCGGGGCTCCACCAGCCACTGCTCCCCCGGTCCGAGCTGCGTGAGCGCCTTCAGCAGTTTGCCGTGCGCGGGTTCGATGACGGGCCCCACCTGAACGGTCGGGTCCGACGGGTAGCCGACCTTCAGCGACGTGACGGCATCGACCAGCTGGTCGCGGAACCGCGCGGACCGCGCGACCGAGCCCACCAGAATGCCCAGCGACGCTGCCGAACACTTCTGTCCGGCATGCCCGAAGGCCGAGTACACCAGGTCTTTCACCGCGAGATCGAGATCGGCATGGGGAGTGACGATGATGGAGTTCTTGCCGCTGGTCTCGGCCAGCAGCGGCAGGTCGGGCCGGAAGCCGCGGAACAGTTCGGCGGTCTCGAACGCGCCGGTGAGGATCAGCCGGGCGACGCGCGGGTCCGATACCAACCGGGTGCCGAGATCGCCCTCGTCGAGATGCACCAACCGCAGCACGTCGCGCGGCACGCCGGCGTCCCAAAGTGCTTGCACCATGACGGATCCACACCGCCTGGCCTGCGTGGCGGGTTTGATGATGACGGGACTGCCCGCGGCCAGCGCGGCCAGCACCGACCCGGCGGGGATCGCCACCGGGAAGTTCCATGGCGGCGTCACCACCACCAATCCCGCAGGCACCGCGACGGCGCCGTCCACAGCATCGAGTTTTTCCGCCTGTGCCGCATAATAATTCGCGAAATCGATGGCCTCGGAGACCTCCGGATCGCCTTGATCCAGCGTCTTGCCGCACTCGGACGCCATCACCTCCAGCAACACCGCCCGCGCTGCCTGCAACGAGGCCGCCGCGCGCCGCAGGACCGCCGCCCGCTCAGCACCGGTCCGCTTCGCCCACACCGCACCCGCGGTGACGGCCTCGGCGATGATTCCGTCGAGCGCGGCCGTGCTCGTCACGGTGTGCTCGGCCACCAGCTCCACACCGGTCGACGACGCGGCGATCCGCTCGGTGATCGCCCGCCCCCACAACCGATTTCCGGGCAGCGCCGGATCGGTGTCGGCGACATTCGCGAACCGGCCGGCCGGGCACATTGCCGCGCGCGGATCGTCGGTACGGCGATCCTGACGACGGTTGGGCACCGGAATGACAGTCTCCCCCACGAGATCCGCGAGCGACGCGATGAACCGGTCCTTCTCGCGCTGGAACAGCGACTGGTCGTCGTGCAGCTCGAACACCGCCGACATGAAGTTGTCCTGGCTGGCACCTTCCTCCAACCGCCGCACGAGGTAGGCGATCGCGACGTCAAAGTCCTTGGGGTGCACCACCGGTACGTACAGCAATAGACCGCCGACGGTGCGCCGGACGGCTTCGGCCTGGGCCTCCGCCATCCCCAGCAGCATCTCGAACTCCACCCGGTCCCGGACGCCGCGACGCCCCGCGAGCGTCCACGCGTACGCGATGTCGAAGAGGTTGTGCCCGGCGACACCGATCCGCACGTTCGCCGTGTGTTCGGGCCGCAGCGCGTAATCCAGCACCCGTTTGTAATTGGTGTCCGTGTCCCGTTTGGTCGGCAGGGTCGCCACGGGCCAGCCGTGCAGCGAGGCCTCCACGTGTTCCATGGGCAGGTTGGCGCCCTTGACCAACCGGACCTTGATGCCCGCGCCGCCCCGCTCGCGGCGCGCGCGAGCCCAGTCCTGCAGGCGCATCATCGCGCTCAGCGCATCGGGCAGGTAGGCCTGCAGCACGATCCCGGCTTCGAGGTCCAGCAGATCGGCCCGGTCGAGCAGCTTGGTGAACACCGCGATCGTCAACTCCAGGTCGCGGTACTCCTCCATGTCGAGGTTGATGAACTTCTTCGTCGGCGCGGTCGCCGCCTGCGTGAACAACGGCAGCAGGTTCTGCGCGATGTGGTCGACGGCTTCATCGAACGCCCACGGCGAGTGCGGTGGCACGGTGGCCGAGACCTTGATCGACACGTAGTCGACGTCGGGGCGGGCGAGCAGCCGTTCGGTGCCCTGCAGCCGTCGGGCCGCCTCGGCCTGGCCGAGCACGGCCTCACCGAGCAGGTTGATGTTGAGTCCGACACCACGGCTGCGGATCCGTGCGATGGATCGTCCGAGACGGGCATCGGTTGCGTCGACGAGAAGGTGACCGACCATCTGGCGCAACGCCTTCCGGGCGACTGGGATGACCAGGCCGGGCGCGATCACCGACACCAGGGCGCCGAGCTTGATCAACAGCCGTTCGTGCAGCGGCAGGAAGGCAGGCGCGTTGCGCGCGAGGGCCCGGAGGTTGGCCGCCGCGACGCGATGGTCTTCGGGCCGGATCACCCGGTCGACGAAGCCGACGGTGAAATCCAGGCCGTGCGGATCGCGCAGGACGTCGGCCAACCGTCTGCCGGCCGGGGCGACAGGCAGGCGGGCGGCGTCGTCGAGCCAGGACCGGACCTGACTCACGACATCGGTCAGCAGATCTTCGTCACTGCCTAGCTGGGTCATCTGCCCATCATGAGCTCGTCAGACACTTAAAATAAAGCGATGATTTCTGACAGAAAAGATTAAGCAGAAATGAGATATCAGCGCGCTGACCTGCTCGACACCCGACGGCTGCGTCTGCTGCACGAGCTGAGCCTGCGTGGCACGTTGTCCGAGGTCGCCGAGGCACTGCACCAAAGCCCGTCATCGATATCGCAGGCGCTGAGCCAGCTCGAACGCGAAGTCGGCGTGCCGTTGCTCGAGAAGGTCGGGCGCCGGCTGCGGCTCACGCCCGCGGCCGAGGTGCTCGTCGAACACACCGCGGTCATCTTGGCGCGGCTCGAGCAGGCCGCCTCCGATGTCGCGGTGCAGAGCGACGAGGCGTCCGGCACCGTTCGGCTGGCCGTCTTCCAATCGGCGGCCTCGGCCTTCATGCCGCAGATGTTGACGGAGCTGGCGACCCGCCATCCGCGGCTGCGCGTGACCATGTCGCAGCGCGAGCCGGAGCAGGCGCTGTACGAGACCTGGCTGCGCGAGTTCGATCTCGTGATCGCCGAGGAGTATCCGGGGCACGCCGCGCGCGCGTATCCCGATCTGCACCGGGCACCGCTGACCACCGACCTGCTGCGGCTGGCCGTCCCACCGAGCGGAGCTCCGTGGGACCGCATCTCGTCGGTCGAAGATGCCGCCGACCTGCCGTGGACGATGGAGCCCGAAGGCACCGCTTCCCGGCACTGGGCCGAACAGCTCTGCCGGAAAGCAGGTTTCGAGCCCGATGTCCGCTTCGAGACCGACGATCTCGAAGCCCAGATCGCGCTGATCGAGAACGGCAACGCCGTCGCCATCCTGCCCGACCTGATGCGCGTCCGGCGCCGTCCCGATGTCCGCGTCATCGACGTCGATCCGCGTCGGCGCGTGGTGTTCACGGCGACGCGGACCGCCATCAGCAAGACGCCGGCCATCGTGGCGTGCCGGGCGGCGCTGGCTTCGGCCGTGCCCGCGCAACTCGATGTCGACTGAACGCCCTAAATCGGGGTTTCCTTGGTGTCGTTGACGAACCGGTTCAGCAGCACGTCGAGCTGACGCAGATCGTCGGCGCTCCAGTCCGCGAGCGCACGCGCCAGGTGTTCGCGACGCACTTCCTGCAGCGCGTCGGCCGCCCGCTGCCCCGCCGTGGTGACCTGCACGATGGACACGCGCCCGTCATTGCCGTCGGCGTGCCGGGTGACGTGCCCGGCGTCGACCAGGGCCTGCACGCGCCGCGTGGTCATGCCGACGTCCATGTGCGCGGTGGTCGCCAACTGCCCGACGGGCTGCGGCCCGTCATCGATCAGGACCCGCAGCAGCGCGTACGACGGCTGCGACAGTTCGGTGTCGGCACTGGCGGCCTGCCGCTTGAAGGCCGCACGGCTCAGGCTCAACCGCACCACCTGGGCGAGGGCGGCGCTGATCGAATCCACCGACTCCATCTTGCGTTTCGACGCCCTAATCGAGGCCATGGCGCGCTCCGTTCTGCAGGTCCCGGACGCAGGCCCGCACGGGTTGATCCTCGTTCTCGTCCGCACCGACCGGCGGTAGTACCACCCCGTCCGCAATGCCGTCGTACTTGGCACGCAGCAGATCCGGAAGCTGATCGTATCGCCCGGCCGTCACGAGCTGATCGAGTACGGCGTCGTCGAGGACGGTAGGCAGGTCTTGCCACCGTTGCTGTTTGATGAGGGCACGAAGGTCGTCGGCCAAGTCGTGCCAGCCTTTTCGTTTCAGTGTCGCCGCGTAGGCGGGCGTCGAGAGCAGGAAGGCCAGCATCCGGCGTTGCCGCTCGCGGTCCTGCGCGACCCGCAGGTCAGTGCTGCCGGTGGCGACCGCGGTAGACGCCACGAGGGCCGGCAGCCCGGAGCGGCCCGCCGCCTCGGCACCGCGCTGAAGTGCCGGGCGCACAACGTCTCTCAGATAGTCCGGGTCGGAATTGGTGGAGTGCGTGACGACGCCGTCGGCCACCCCGCCGGCCAGTTTGCACATCCGCGCATTAACCGCGCCCAGCCAAATCCGCGGTGGCGCCAGGTCATTCGGCCCCGGGTTGAAGTACGGCTGGAGCCGGGTGATGCGGTAGGCGTCGCCCTCGTGCCGGACGGGCTCGCCGGTCCGAAATGCTTCGAAAATCGCCTTGAGGGCACCGACGTATTCGGCCATCCGTGCCCGCGGTTCACTCCAGGGCATGCCGAAGCGGTCTTCGATGTTCTGGCGGATCTGGGTGCCCAGGCCCAATTCGAAGCGCCCACCCGAGAAGGTCTGCAGGTCCCAGGCCGCATAGGCGGTGAGCATGGGGCTGCGGACGAAGGCCAGCGTGACGGCTGTGCGGATGGTCAGCCGTTCGGTGTGTTCGGCGGCCAGTAGTGCCACGGCCAGTGAGTCGTGCGTCGTCTCGGCGATGTGCAGGCCGTCGAAGCCGAGTCGCTCGATCCGGCGTGCGTAGGCCGGCACCTGGGTCAGCGGCAGCTCGGGCGACATGGCGGCGAATACCTGCATACGCCAGGACGCTAGCCAGCCTGGTTGACATTGTCAATTGATTGACAAAGTCAACTAAATCTACTTACGTTGTGGCCGGTCCCATTCCGACTCCACGCTCGAGGAACACCCGTGTCGCGTTTCTACTTCGACTGGTCCAACTACTTCACGATGCTGCGTCTGCTGCGCCGTGACGCCCGTTCGCAGCGCCGGTGGGCGCCCTTCGTGCGATTCGCCGCCGGGGTACCACTGATGGCCGGCCTGCATGCGCTGTGCTTCGCACTCGACCCGCTCCTGTTTCCGTCATTGCGCCGCACCGAGGTTCGCGCCCCCACGTTCTGTATCGGGCACGCGCGCAGCGGCACGACGTACCTGCACCGCTTGATGGCACAGGACCCGCAGTTCAGCTACGCCCTGATGTATGAGCTGTTCTTCCCGTCGCTACTGGAAAAGAAGCTGCTGCGCTTGTTGTTTCGTGTCGACGCGGCGACCGGCGGGAGGTTGCGTCGCCGGCTCGAAGACATCGAGGAGCGGGCTTTCGCGCCAACCGAGGACATCCACAAGACCGGTTTCTTCGTACCCGAAGAGGACGACGCGTTCCTGACGTGGTCCCTGAGTTCCGGATTCTGGATCGTGGCGTTCCCCTACATGGGTGAGTTGGACTTCTATCACGTCGACCGCTGGCCCGCGGCGAAGCGGCGCCGCATGATGGCGTTCTACAAGGAATGCGTGCGGCGCCAGATCGCCCTGAACGGCGGCGGCACCCACCTGAGCAAGAACCCGACCTTCTGCGGCCGCGTGGAGACCCTGATCGAGACCTTCCCCGACGCGAGAATCATTGTGCCGATGCGCAATCCGTACGAGACGATTCCGAGCCTGCTGAAACTGATGCAGACCGAATGGTCGCTGCGCGGGCGCGATGACCAGCTCGTCGCCGGCTCACTGCGCGTGCTGGCCGACCAATCGGTCGACACCTACCTGCACCCGCTCGAAGTGCTGGCGCGCCATCCCGAGGTGCGCGCCAGCATCGTCGACTACCGCGAACTCGTCGGCGCGCCGTCCGCCACCATGCGCCGCGTCTATGCCGACCTCGGCCTCGACGTCGGCGCAGAAGCAGAGCAGGCCTTCATTGCCGCCGAACGCCGACCCGGTCACGAGACGACGCACCGGTACAGCCTGTCCGAGTTCGGGCTCGATCCGAATGACATTCACCGGCGACTGGCCGGCCTGTTTGACGAATACCACTGGGCCACCCTGGTAGAGGACAAAGGAGAAAGCAACGCTCATGTCAGCTGAACTCGAAACGATGCGCGCGGCGTGGACCGACATGATGGCCGCGCTGGACCGCGCCCGCGATGCCGTCGACTCCCCCGACCTGCACGCACCACCCGTGACATCCCTCGGCGTCGCCGAAGGCTACCGGTACCTCATGGGTTTCGCGTTCAGCGCCATCGAACGCGCCTTCCACGAGGACCCCGCGTTCCCCTATTTCCGCCGCGCCATCCAGCCCGTCGACAAAGCCACCATCGACAACGCCGACGCGCTGTACCTGTCGGCGGCGATCGACGGCACACACTGCTACGTGATCCGCGGGGTCTTGCGACCAAAAGCACCGCAGTACCTCATCTTTGAGACGCACACGGTGTACGCAGGCGATACCGGCACGCTGGCCGAGCTGGGGCCGGGTGGGCGCGTCGTCACCGGGATGCTGGACTCCGCAACGCTTCGCATCGACGACGACGGCCGGTTCGAAATCCTGCTGGCCCCCGAGCGGCCGGCCGGCCACACCGGCAATTTCATCGCCACGGCGTCCGACGGGAACACCGCCGGATATGTCATCGCGCGCATGCTCTTTCATGACTGGGAGCACGAAAACTGCCCCGATCTGCACATCGCGCAGATCGGCGCCGAGGGCACGCATCCGCCAGCGCTGACACCGTCGTCCACGGCGGCCCGGCTACGGCGCATCGGTGACCTCGTCGAGAATCAGATGAAGTTCTGGAATGAGTTCTACGACGTCGTCCTCGAAGCACACGGCGACAAGAACGGCGACGGCATCACCTTCATGCCCCGCAACGCGCTCAACGCACCCATGCCCGCCAACCTCGCGACGGGCGGCGGCCAGTGCACCAACGTCTACTCCGGCGGTACCTACGATCTGGGTCCCGACGATGCACTGCTGGTCGAGCTCAATGTCCCTGTGCCACCGGCATATCTGGGTTTTCACCTGTCGAACCTCTGGGGTGAGTCACTCGACTACGCCAATCACGTCAGCAGCCTCAACGGATTTCAGACCGAACCCGACCTGGACGGCCGGCTGCGCTACGTCATCACCGATGTCGATCCACAGGTGCCGAATTGGCTTGACACCGCGGGACATTCGCAGGGCTTCCTCACGGTGCGGTGGACGTACAGCGCGCCGCCCGCGGAGTTGCCGACGGCGACAGTGACGGTGATCAGCCGCGACGAGGTGCGCAAGCATCTGCCCGAATCCACGCGCACCGTCAGCGCCGACGAACGCCGCGAGCAGATCAGGATCCGGCAGGAGCATGTCCAGCGGCGCTACCGCCAGTACTGAATCTTTCGCGAGCAGACGTAAAACTGTCGCTTTCCTGGTGAAAACGACAGTTTTGCGTCTGCTCGCCGAGTTAGGCGAGCCGGGAGACCGCGGCGGCAATGCGCTCGTCGGTCGCGGTCAGCGCGATGCGCACGAACTGCTCGCCCGCCGGGCCGTAGAACTCGCCGGGGGCGACGAGGATGCCGCGTTCGGCCAGCCACGCGACCGTTGCGCGTCCGGACTCACCGCGGGTGGCCCACAGGTAGAGGCCGGCCTCGGAGTGCTCGACGGTGAAGCCGGCGCCCCGGACCGCCGCCAGCAGCGCGTCGCGGCGCTTGGCGTACCGGTCGCGCTGGACGCGTTCGTGTTCGTCGTCGTCGAGGGCCGCGACCATCGCGGACTGCACGGGCGTCGGGACGATCATCCCGGCGTGCTTGCGCACGGCCAGCAGTTCCGCGACCAGTTCCGGGTCGCCGGCGACGAAACCGGCGCGGTAGCCGGCCAGCGAGGAGGTCTTGGACAGCGAGTGCACGGCCAGGAGGCCGGTGTGGTCGCCGTCGCAGACGTCGGGATGCAGTACCGACAACGGCTGGGCGTCCCACGACAGGCCGAGGTAGCACTCGTCGGACGCGATGACGACGCCGCGCTCACGCGCCCAGCCGACAACCTTGCGCAGGTGGTCGACACCCAGCACCCTGCCGGTCGGGTTGCTGGGCGAGTTGAGGTACACCAGCGCGGGCACCTGGGGCCCGATCTGCGTCAGCGAATCGGCCCGCAGTACCTGTGCGCCGGCCAGCCGCGCGCCGACGTCGTACGTCGGGTAGGCCAGCTCGGGCACCACGACGGTGTCGGCGGCTCCCAAACCGAGCAGTGTCGGCAGCCAGGCGATGACTTCTTTGGTGCCGATGACGGGCAGTACCGCCTGCTCCGGCAGGCCGGTGATGCCGTAACGGCGCTGCAGGGCAGCCACCGCCGACGCGCGCACGGCCGGCGTTCCGGCCGTCGTCGGGTAACCCGGTGAGGCACTGGCAGCGGCCAGCGCCTCCCGGATGACATCAGCGACCGGATCAACCGGCGTGCCGACGGACAGATCGACGATGCCGTCCGGGTGGGCACGAGCGGTCGCGGTCGCCTCCGCCAGGGTGTCCCAGGGGAACACCGGCAGTGCGGCCGAGACCTTGGCTCTAGCGGACAGCGTCACTCGCCCTGCGGCGCGAGATCCTTGACCGCCTGCGGGTCGTTGTCGGTCTGGCCGACCTTCGACGCACCACCCGGCGAGCCGAGCTCGGCGAAGAAGTCGGCGTTGTTCTGGGTGTACCCGCTCCACTGATCGGGGACGTCGTCCTCGTAGTAGATGGCCTCGACGGGGCAGACGGGCTCGCACGCGCCGCAGTCCACGCACTCATCGGGGTGGATGTACAGCATGCGTGCACCCTCGTAGATGCAATCGACCGGGCATTCTTCGATACATGCCTTGTCTTTGACGTCGACGCAGGGTTCGGCAATGACGTACGTCACCGGTAGTTCTCCTGTTCCAGTGGGCTGCTGGCTCGTCAGGAATACAACGAGCAGACGTCAGTATGGTGCGCCCGTACCGAAGCGTCTGGCTCAGTGTTACCTAACTTTACGCGCCGCCCGGGAAGGGTGGCGCGTGGTTACTGATACTAGACGTTGCACATACCGTCCGACTAGTTCCCACCACAGCTTTTTACGCGTGTCATTTTTGGCTTTGCAATCTGTTGCATAGGACCGTCGGTAGCACCTACGCTCATGCCGTGGCCCTCCCCCACGCCATCCTCGTGGCGTTGTGCGAACAAGCCGGTTCCGGTTACGAACTGGCCAGCCGGTTCGACCGGTCGATCGGCTACTTCTGGGCCGCCACCCACCAGCAGATCTACAAGACGCTGCGCACCATGGGCGCCGACGGCTGGGTCAGTGTCGAGGTCGTCGCGCAGCATGGCCGTCCGGACAAGAAGGTCTATTCGGTGACCGACGCCGGCCGGGCCGAACTCGAACGCTGGATCGCCGAACCGCTCACCGGCCGCGGCAGTTCCGTGACCGACGCCCGTACCCGCGAACTCGCGGTGAAGCTGCGCGGCGCGACCTACGGCTCCGCGAACAGCACCGCCGCCCTGCGCGAGCAGATTCGCGCGCTGCGCGCCGAACGCGCCGCGCTGCTCGACACCTATCGCGGCTACGAAAAACGTCAGTTCCCCGATCCCTCCGCGCTGACCGGCAGCGCGCTGCACCAATATCTGGTGCTGCGCGGCGGTATCCGCGCCGAGCAGGGGTCGGTGGACTGGTTGGACGAAATCCTGCTCGCCCTAGAAGGAACACCATGACCAACCCCTATCCGAACCTGTTGTCGCCGTTGGACCTTGGCTTCACCACACTGCGCAACCGGGTCATCATGGGCTCCATGCACACCGGTCTCGAGGACCGCGCCCGCGACACCGGAAAGCTGGCCGAGTACTTCGCCGAGCGGGCCCGCGGCCGCGTCGGCCTGATCATCACCGGCGGCTACGCCCCCAACCGCACCGGGTGGCTGCTGCCGTTCGCCGCCGAGATGCTGTCGTCGAGCGACGCCCGCCGGCACCGCAGGATCACGAGTGCGGTGCACGCCGAAGGCGGCAAGATTCTGCTGCAGGTGCTACACGCGGGACGCTATGCGTACCACCCGCTTTCGGTCAGCGCGTCATCGATCAAGGCGCCCATCAATCCGTTCCGGCCGCGGGCCCTGCGCGATGTCGAGGGCACCATCAATGACTTCGTGCGGTGCGCGCTGCTGGCCCGCGAAGCGGGATACGACGGCGTCGAGATCATGGGCAGCGAAGGTTATCTGCTGAACCAGTTCCTGGCGCCGCGCACCAACAAGCGCACCGACGCCTGGGGTGGCACACCCGAGAAGCGCCGCCGCTTCCCGGTCGAGATCGTCCGCCGCACCCGCGAGGCCGTCGGCCACGACTTCATCATCTGCTACCGGCTGTCGATGGCCGACTACGTCGAGGACGGCCAGACGTGGGAGGAAATCCTCACGCTGGCAACGGAAATCGAAGCCGCTGGGGCGACGATCATCAACACCGGCATCGGTTGGCACGAAGCGCGCGTGCCCACCATCGTGACGTCGGTACCCAACAGCGCGTTCGCGGACATCAGCAACGCGGTGGCGCAACACGTCACCATTCCGGTGGTGGCGTCAAACCGGATCAACATGCCCCAGTCCGCCGAACAAATCCTGGCCGACGGTGCGGTGCAACTGATCTCGATGGCGCGACCGCTGCTGAGCGACCCGGATTGGGTCCGCAAGGCACAGCACGACGCCGCCGACGAGATCAACACCTGCATCGCCTGCAACCAGGCCTGCCTGGACCACGCGTTCGTGCACAAGACGGTGTCGTGCCTGCTGAATCCGCGGGCCGGGCACGAAACCACGTTGGTACTGGGCAAGACTCGGGTGACGAAGCGTGTCGCAGTCGTCGGCGCCGGCCCCGCCGGCCTGGCCGCCGCCGTCACCGCCGCCGAGCGCGGCCACGACGTGACACTGTTCGAGGCCGGCGACCACATCGGCGGCCAATTCGATTTGGCCCGAAGGATTCCCGGCAAAGAGGAGTTCAACGAGACCCTCCGCTACTACACCACGATGCTGGCCAAGCACCGCGTGGATGTCCGGCTGAACACCCGGGCGTCGGCCGACGAACTGTCCGGCTACGACGACGTCGTGCTCGCCACCGGTGTCGCGCCGCGCATGCCTGCGATCCCGGGCATCGATCATCCGATGGTGCTGTCGTACGCGGAGGCCCTGACGGGCGCAGCGGTCGGCAAGCGCGTGGCGGTGATCGGCGCCGGCGGAATCGGTTTCGACGTCAGCGAGTTCCTCACCGTCGACGAATCGCCCACCTTGAACCTCAAGGAATGGCGCGCCGAGTGGGGCATCGCCGACGGCGGCGACTCCCGCGGCGGGTTGGCCACGCCGATCCCGCTGCCACCGGCCCGCGAGGTGTACCTGCTGCAGCGCACCAAGGGTGCCCAGGGGCGCGGGCTCGGCAAGACCACGGGCTGGGTGCACCGGGCATCGGTCAAAGCCAAAGGCGTCCAGCAGCTTTCCGGCGTGAACTACGAGAAGATCGATGACGCCGGCCTGCACATCAGCTTCGGCCCCGACCGATCCGATGCCCGCATCCTCGAGGTCGACAACGTGGTGATCTGCGCCGGCCAGGAGTCGGTGCGTGACCTCGAAGAAGGCCTGCGGCGCAACGGGATCACCCCACACGTCATCGGCGGCGCAGCGGTGGCGGCCGAGCTGGACGCCAAGCGCGCCATCCGCCAGGGCACCGAGTTGGCGGCCAAGCTCTAGTCGGCCGCTGTCCCGGCCACGGCCCTACGTCGAGCGTGGGCGTTGCCGCGCTCCGTGCGGCGTGTCGTCACCAGCAAGCGCCACGCTCGGCGTAGGACGGCCGCCTTGTCGGGCCCGGGCTACAGACTGAAGCCGCCCCAGACGGCCCGGGCCCCGGTGTGCCCGATCCGCACGATCTGGTAGATCGTGGCCACGCCGACGACCACAGCCAGCACCGCCACCACGATGCGGGCCAGCGTCTCCTTGTCCCCCAGTCGCGCACCCCAGCGGTGCAGGAAAGCCACGGCCAGCGACACCACGAGCAGACCGATGACGAAAAAGACTGCGGTATCGCCGAGTTCGGCGTGCTCACGCAGCACCGGGTTGTCGGGCAGCTGCTTGATCAGCGCCTCGCCGGCCTCGATGGCGAACGGTGTCAGAATGACCGTCACCACGGACAGCGCCAGCGTCAGCCATACGAGCCGCTCCCGGGCGGCCGTCCATACGGCGCACATGATCGTCAGGACCGCCGTCAGCGGCGTCAGGACGATGATCGCGTGCACCAGCAATGGGTGGGCGGGCAGGTCACCGATGGTGTTCACGCATCACAGCGTGACACTCGCCGCCCACGAGCGCGCGCAAAATGCACGCGACACACCGCGAAAGCCCGTACAAACACGGCCGCTCGCGGGAGGTGGTGGGGCGCCCCAGCTCGCGGGAGGTGGTGGTGCGCCCCGGCTCGCGGAAGGTGGGGCTAGGCGGCCAGGGGCGAGTAGTCGGTGCTGCGTTGGCGGGCGGGGCGGCCGATGCCTTCGGCGATGGCGACCAGCTCGGCGACGGTCTTGGCCGAGCCGTTCTCCGAACCGGCCATGCGCGAGATGGTCTCCTCCATCAACGTGCCACCCAGATCGTTGGCGCCGCCCTGCAGCATCACCTGCGTGCGCTCCACGCCGAGCTTGACCCACGAGGTCTGGATGCTCGGAATCCGGCCGTGCAGCATGATCCGCGCGAGCGCGTGCACCGCGCGGTTGTCGCGGTGCGTCGGCCCCGGGCGTGCCCCACCGGCCAGATACAGCGGCGAGGACTGATGCACGAACGGCAACGGCACGAACTCGGTGAAACCGCCTGTGCGGTCCTGGATTCCGCGCAGCACGTTCAGGTGCCCCACCCAGTGCTTGGGGGTGTCCACGTGCCCGTACATCATCGTCGACGACGACCGCAGCCCCACCTCGTGCGCCGTGGTCACCACGTTGATCCACTCGGCGGTCGGCAGCTTGCCCTTGGTCAGCACCCAGCGGACCTCGTCATCGAGAATCTCGGCCGCGGTGCCCGGGATGGTGTCCAGGCCGGCTTCCCGCAGTGAGGTCAGCCACTCGCGCACCGACAACCCGCTGCGCGTCACGCCGTTGGCGATCTCCATCGGCGAGAAGGCATGCACGTGCATCGACGGCACCCGCTTCTTCACCGCCCGCACCAGATCGGCATACCCCGTCACCGGCAGCTCGGGGTCGATACCGCCCTGCATGCAGACCTCGGTGGCCCCGGCGACATGCGCTTCCCAGGCCCGGTCGGCGACCTCGTCGACCGACAGCGAGTAGGCATCCGCGTCACCCTTGCGCTGCGCGAAGGCGCAGAACCGGCAGCCGGTGTAGCAGATGTTGGTGAAGTTGATGTTCCGGTTCACCACGAACGTGACGTCATCACCGACGACGTCCCGCCGTAGCGAATCGGCCAGCGCGGCAACAGCATCCAGCGCCGGACCGTCAGCGGTGGCCAGGGCCAGGTACTCGTCGTCGGAGCAGCCGCCCGGGTTGCGTTCGGCCGACCGCAGCGCGGCCAGCACGTCGGTGTCGATGCGCTCGGGGGCCCGGGCCGCCAGCTCGGAAACCTTCTCCCGGATGGACTCCCAGTCCCCGAACGCACTACCCAGATCGCTGCGCGTCTCGGTCAGCCGGCCCTCGGTGTCGATCGCAGAGTGCAGATCGGTGCGGCCCAACGACTCTGACGCCTCATCGGGTTCCTGCCACGGCAGGCCGACGGGGTTGACCTCGCGTGCCCAACCGGTCTCCGGGTCGGCCAGCGCATCCACATGCCCCCGCACCCGCGGGTCGATCCACGCCGCCCCGGCCTGCACGTACGACGGCTGCGCCGTCAACCGCTGCACCAGGTCATAACCCGCCTCGGCCGTCACCGCAGCCAGATCGTCCAGCGCCGGCCACGGCCGTTCGGGGTTGACGTGGTCGGGGGTCAGCGGGGACACCCCGCCCCAGTCGTCCACGCCGGCGCCGATCAGCGCCAGGCATTCCTCACGGGACACCAGATTCGGCGGCGCCTGAATCCGCATCTTCGGCCCCAGCACCAAGCGGGTTACCGCGATGGTGGCCAGGAAATCGTCGATCCCGGCATCGGGGGTCGCCGCCATGGCCGTGTGGTCCTTGGCCCGGAAATTCTGCACGATGACTTCCTGCACGTGCCCGAATTCCTTGTGCGACTTGCGGATGGCATGCATGGTCTCGGCCCGCTCGGTGAGATTCTCACCGATACCGACCAGCAGGCCCGTGGTGAACGGGATCGACAACCGGCCCGCGTCATCCAGCGTGCGCAGCCGCACCGCCGGATCCTTGTCGGGGCTGCCGTAATGCGCCAGGCCCTTGGTCTCGAACAGCCGCCGCGACGTCGTCTCCAGCATCATGCCCATCGACGGCGCCACCGGCTTGAGCCGCGACAGCTCCGACCAGCTCATCACACCCGGATTCAGGTGCGGCAGCAGACCGGTCTCCTCCAGCACCCGGATCGCCATCGCGCGCACATAGTCGAGGGTGGAGTCATAGCCCCGCTCGTCGAGCCACTGCTTGGCCTCGTCCCAACGGTCCTCCGGGCGGTCACCCAGGGTGAAAAGCGCCTCCTGGCAACCCAACTCGGCACCGCGGCGGGCCACGTCGAGAATCTCGTCGGGCTCCATGTACATACCCACGCCCTGCGCGCGCAGCTTGCCCGGCACCGTCACGAACGTGCAGTAATGGCACGTGTCGCGGCACAGATGCGTGACCGGGATGAACACCTTGCGCGAATACGACACCGGCAACCGACCGGTCGCACCCCGCCGTCCCGCGGCCTCCAGCCCGGCGTCCCGCACCCGGGCAGCACTCGCACAAAGGTCCACGAGGTCGTCGCCGCGGGCCGTCATCGCGATCGCGGCCTCATCCACATTCAGCGCCACACCATCACGGGCGCGGCGCAGCACGCGACGTAAGGCGGACGACGATGCGGGGGCGGCGAGCGGTGGGACCACGGGAAGAGGCAGGTCTGCGCCGTTCTGGGGGTTCAGAGCCACTTCCGTGTAACCCCGCTGAAGTCGACGTTCATCCACGCGTCTCACATTCTGAAACCACTGCGCCTGGCATACCGGCCACAGTAGCGCCAGCTCGCCGGCGCGGCGCGGGCCCCATACCCGGACACACACAGCAAACCCGCAGACTATTGGTCGAATTTGGTGACGACCGCGTAAGTTCAGAGGGTCGGGACGCGATCATTTCGAGGAGCCACGGTGTCCGTTTCAGTCCGCTCGTATGTCATGGCGGGCGCCGCCGCTGCGACCGCCACAGCTGTCGCATTGACCCCCATCCAGGTGGTTCCCGCCGACGTCGCGGTCCCCGCGCACGCGACCACAGCCCAACCGCACCTGACCGAGGCCATGGTCAAGCTGCTGGCCGCGGCAAGCAACATGACGCCGCCGGCGCCGCCCAAGCTGCCCGCCGCGGGCGTCGTCCCCAAGGTCGGGCCGAACCCGCTGGCGGCCGCACCCACGGTGACCGGGCCCGTCGTCACCCCACAGAACGCGGCCAGTGACTGGCTCACCAACGCGTACACCGGCATTCAGGCATGGGTCGACTGGGGCGTCGACTACGCCACCGACGTTCTCTATTGGCTGAACTGGTTCGTGCCATTCACCGGCACGATCGCCGCCCAGACCGACATCTTCTACTGGACGCTGATCCGGCCCGTCTCGGACGACATCTTCTACCAGGCGGTCGTCCCGATCGTGAACGATCCGCTCAACCTGGGCGTGTGGGTCAACGGCATCGGCAATGCGATCCGCTACTCGGTCAATGACGTCATCAACTTCGGTATCGCGGAGTTCAACTACTTCTTCGGTTGGATCATCCCGCCGATTCCGCCGCTGCCGCCCATCGGGTCGTTGGCCGCCACGCAGACCACCCTCGAGTCGATCGCCAAGACGGTGCAGACCACGCTGACCAGCCTGGCCGCCGGCCTGGTCCCCGCCAAGGCCGCCGAGAAGGCCGCCGCCGCGGACGCCGACCCGGCGAGCAAGCTCGCGCCGACCGCCGCGCAGTCCCCGGCAGCCAAGCCGGCGGACAAGCCGGCCGAGACGCCTGCCGAGACGCCGGCGGTGACGCCGACGAAGACGGACGACAAGGGCAAGTCCGACGACAAGGGCACGCAGCCCGCGGGCACCGAGGCCGGCCAGCAGCCGACCGACCCGCAGGCCGAGCCCAAGACGGACCCCAAGGCGGAGCAGCCCAAGACGGATCCCAAAGCCACCGACCCGAAGACCGAACCCAAGGCCGATCCGAAGACCGAACCCAAGACCGGCACTGCGACCGGCGAGGCCGAGGGTCCGGCCAAGCAGCAGGACGAGGTCAAGGCACCGAAGCCCGTCAAGAAACCCGGCAAGAAGGCCGGGGAGAAGACCGAGGCCACCAACAACAACGCCGGCACGGATCACCTGACCGGCACGACCGGAGCGACGAAGCCCGGCAAGGGCGACAAAGCCGGAAGCGGCAAGGCCAAGGGCGACAAGGGCGCCGGCCAGTCACAGGGTGCCGCCGGCGGCCAGACGGCCGGTTCGGGAAGTCACACGGCCAATAGCTGAGCCAGGCGCCCAGGTTCGCCTGCTCTTGTCACACGTCGATCGCCGCGCCCTGACCGCAGAATCACCGACACCGTCGCTGGCTCTGCGTCAGCGGCGTCAGGCACTCGACCTTTCCCGTCACAACCGCAGGACCAACCAGGCACCGCGATCGACCCTACGGCCACGGCGGCATCTACTCGATAGTTGTCGCCCTCAGTGCGGAGTCGATGCGGAAATGCCGGAGACCGGACGCTAGTCCGGCGCTGCCGCGCGCCGCTGGGCATTTCGCCACAGCACCACGCCGGGCGGCGTCGCCCCGAGCAGCAAGAAGATCAACGGTGAGGCCTGCATGATTCCGGCGCCGCCGAACACGATGTCATCGCCTGGCCCACCGAGCAGCAGGAGCACGACGGTCGTCAACCAGGCCCACATCGGCAGCGCGGCCAGGCGGGGATGGGACGTCCACTGGAGGCCGGCCCAGACCAGCGCCGCATTGACGAGACCACTGAGCAGGCCACTGATCGGGAACGGCACGGGGCCGAGGTAGAGCGGCAGGAACAGTGCGCCGGCGATGGCCGACAAGGCGCCATCGAACGCCAGCACACCGAGCATCAATGCGCGCGCCCGACCGGAGTCGGCGCGCACCGGGGCAGACGTCAGGTCGGGATGCTGTCGAGCAGACCGACGAGGGAGCCGACGACCCACTGATAGTTGTCGCCGAGGCCCTGCAGGTGCTGCAAGTTGGGGTCCAGATCCGAGTCCATGGCGGCTACCCTACTCCCCCGCTTCCCGGTCTCACGCGAGGTTTATCCCGCTGAGTAGGTCAGTTTCCACACCACGGGCGTCACGTTCGCCGGCCGTGCCGTCGACCAACACGTAGTGCTCGACGGCACTGATCGGTAGTGCAATGTTGTTGGACAGGGCAAAGACCCGGCCGGTCGGCTCGACCGTCACCTGCGTCTCGTGGGCCCGCATGGCGGCGACCTTGGCCGGCAGGCTGTCCTGCGCGTCGATGATGGCGTCGATGCGGTGGCCGAGGTCGAAGGGCAACGCAGTGGCCGGGATCCGTACCCAACTCTCGGGCAGCTCGATCCCGTTGATCGACTCCAGGGCCTCGGCCATCGACTCACCGTCCATCACGGTCCAGTAGAACTTCGGGACCTGCCACGGCTCGCCGGGATGGCCGTCGCCCGCCGACGCGGCGACCGCAGCCGTCGTCACCCGATGCGCCTGGATGTGGTCGGGGTGCCCGTAGCCGCCGTTGGGGTCGTAGGTGACGACGACGTGCGGGCGGAAGTCCCGCAGCACCGCCACCAGTTCAGCGACGGCCTCGTCCATGTCGGCGTCCGCGAACCGCTGACGGTGCCGCGCCGGGCTGCCTTCCATACCGGAGTCCCGCCAATGCCCGGCCCCGCCCAGATACCGCGGCCGGTCGACGCCCAATGCCCGTAGCGCCGAGGTCAATTCACCGATCCGGTAGCCGCCCAGCTGGTCAGCTCCGTCGACCGCCAGCTGCGCCCATTGCGAACCGATGACCTCGCCCTCTTCGCCCAGGGTGCAGGTGAGTACCCGCACGTCGGCGCCGCGGGCCGCGTAGTGCGCGATGGTCGCTCCGGTAGTCAGTGTCTCGTCATCCGGATGGGCATGGACGAACAGCAGCCGTGGGGTCTCCATATCCCCCAGGCTGGCATACATTCACCGGGTGACGCGACGTGCGCTGGAGTTCGGCAGTGCGGTGCTGCTCACCGGCCTGCTCGCCGGTGTCGCGGGGGCACTGACGGTCTCGCTGCTGCACGCCGTCGAACATCTCGCCTACCACTATTCGTACGGGCTGCTGCTCGACGGCATCGGCGCCAGTTCACCGGTTCGGCGCGCGCTGGCACCGGCGATCGGCGGGGCGCTGGCAGGGCTCGGCTGGTGGATTCTGCGCCGCCGCAGTGGGACTCCGTCACTGTCGGCGACCATCGCCGGGAAGAAGCCGATGCAGCACCTGCCGATGGCGGCCGACGCGGCGCTGCAGGCGCTGGCCGTCGGCAGCGGTGCGTCGCTCGGCCGCGAGACGGCGCCGCGACAATTGGCCGCGGTACTCAGCAGTTACGGGACGACGTGGCTCGGGCGGCTCACGTCATCGACGCTCGGGACGCTGACGGCCCGCGACCGCGAGATTCTGCTGTCCTGCGCCGCGGGCGCCGGCCTGGGCGCGGTGTACAGCGTGCCGCTGGGTGGGGCGTTCTTCGCCGCCCGCGTCATGATGGGCACCTGGCATCCCAAGGTCGTCGGCACGGCGCTCATCACGTCGAGCCTGGCGGTCGCGGTGTCGCATCCGGTCACGCATTTCGAGCGCGATCTGATCTGGCCGGATCCGGCACTGTCGTACCAGTTCACGATGCTGGCGTTGGCCATCGCACCCCTCGCGGTGGTGATCGGCCTCGTCTTCAACAAGCTGATGGCGGTCGCGGGACCCAAGCCGCAGCTGACGTCCTGGGTGCTCATCCCGGGTGTCGCGCTGGCCGGGCTGGTGACCGGCATCTGCTCGATCTACCGGCCCGAGCTGCCCGGCAACGGCCGCAGCGTGCTGATCGTCAGCGTCGACGCGCAACTGAGTCTCGCCGCCGCGGCGGTTCTCCTGATACTCAAGCCATTGCTCACCGCGCTGTATCTGCGGGTCGGCGCGGTCGGCGGCCTCATCACGCCGGCGCTCGCCACCGGCGCGGCCGCGGGCACCGTCGCGACGTTCGCCCTCAACGGTCTGGCCGGTACGCACCTGCACGTACCCGCGGTGGCATTGACATGTGCGGCCGGCGTCCTCGCCATCACGCAGCGGGCGCCGGCGTTCGCGGCGTTGTTCGTCTGGGAGCTGGCGCATCCGCCGATCTGGCTGCTGCTGGTTTTCGCGGTGGCCGCGTACTCGTCGCACGGGATCCGGCTGCTGCGGGAGCAGTCGGCGGCCCGGGCGGCCGCCGTCGCGTCGCCGGTTCACGAAAAGCTCAGGGAACCTTGACCCACTTGCCGGCGTCGCCGACGATCCCGACCGGGACGGCGCCGGTGAGGCTGACGTTCTGCACCGTCGGCCCCGCGGCGACGATCGTGGTGTCCTGCAGGATCGGCAGCACCGTCTCCATCGCCCAGAGCTTGGGCTCCAGCTCGTTCAGCACGTCGGCGATCTTCTCGGTGCCGGCCAGCGCCGCGTCGATCTTCGGCTGGATCGCGTGGTCGCAGATGCCGGTCAAGTTACTGGGCGCCTGCACGAGCTGATCGCCGCCGAGCGGCTTGGGCAGCGGAATGGTCGGCGCCGTCGACGTCACCGTCGGCGTCGAGGGCTGCGGCACAGCGGTTTTCGAGGTTGACGCCGTCGGCTGCCCCGTGGGCGCCGGCGGCGTGGCGGTGGAGACCGCCGTCGCGTCCAATCCCGGGCAGCCGTAGCGCGATGCCAGCACCGTCGCCAGGTCGCCCCCGGCATGACGCCAACCGACGATCGCGTCTACCCGCTCCAGTCCCTCGGCGTACAGGGCCACCGGATCCATGGCCAGCACGGTGGCCTCGATCCCGACGCTGCGCAGTTGGTCGGCTGCCGTGTTCGCCACCGCGACCGACGTCGGGTCGTTGGCGGCGACGCCGATGGCCAGCCCCAGCGGCTTGCCGTCTTTGACCAGCCGATCGTGGCCGGGCGGCGGTGGCATGCCGGGAGGCGACGGCGGCGCGACGTCGGGCTCGATGTTGTACCCGGCACGCACCAACAGGTCCATCGCGGCGTTGCGGTCGAGGGCCGGCGGCGCCGTCGGCACGTAGCCCGGGTCCGACGGGGTCCGGATCTGCGCCTGGGCCAGCGTCACGGTGTTGTCGCTGCCCGCGCCGACAGCGGCCAGCAGGCCGACGTCGAGCAGGCCCAGCAGTGCCTTACGCACCTGGACGTCGGTCAGTGCGGGCCGCTGCGCGCGCAGCGTCAACTGCATGACCCGCGGGGTGACGATCCGCGCGGTCCGCACGCCCGGGATGGCCGCGAGTTGCGCGAACGTCGCCTGCCCGCCGTGCACCTGGGCCACCTGGGTATCCCGGTTGCGGATCGAATCAGCAAGGGCCGCAGGCGATCCCCCGCGCCGGAACAGCACCTGGTCGGGCACCGACGGCACACTCCAGTAGCGGTCGTTGCGCGCCAGCAGGATTTCGTCGCGCTGCGGGTCGATGCTCTCGACGCGGAACTGGCCGCCCGTCACCGGCATGGCCCGCGCCAGCCCGGCACCGAAACCGCCCGGCACGTCCTTGACGATGTGCGCCGGCAGGATGTTGTTGAACAGTTCGCGCCAGGCCGGGTACGGCCGGGCGAAGGTGACGACGGCCGTCTTGCCGCCGTCGACCGACTGGACACCGGTCACCAGGTCGTAGCCGGCCGGGTCGACGACGCCGGGCTGGCTGACCATCTGGCGCCACTGGTACCAGTAGTCGTCGGCGGCGATCGGCGCGTTGTCGGTCCACTGCGCCTCGGGACGAATCTTGTACGTGACGGTGAACGGGTTCTGATTGGTCACGTCGGCCGACAGCAGCAGCGACGGATCCAGTTCCCAGCGCGAACCCGACGGTGCGGCCGGGTCGGCGATGGGCCGGAACGAGCTCGGCAGGACGAGCGCCGAGATGGCCGCGTTGACCGGCGACTGGTCGGACTGCAGATGCGGATTGAAGCCGGGGCCGATCCAGTCGATGGCCATGATGATCTGGCTCATCTTCGGTGGCGGTGGGACGACGGTCTTGGTCGTCTCGGTGCTGCGCGGCGCCGGCGGCGGGCTCACGGTGCAGCCCGCAAGCGCCAGAACCGACACCAGTGCCCCGGTCGTCATCAATCGGCGGCGGGCGGTCGGCACGAGGTTCAGGGTATCGGCAGGGTGAGGCCGAACCACCAGGCGGCCACGATCACCGTGGTCCACAATCTCCGGTATGGGACTACTGCCGAAGCCGTACACCCCACTGTCCGATGCCGACGTCGCCGACGCGCTGAGCCGCGCCGTCGCCGTCATCAACCCATTGCTCAACGTGCTGTCGCAAGCCGATCCGATCGGGTTGCGCAAGCGCTCCCATCGTCTGCTGAGTCCGCCCCGCGGGCTGACCGACCGGGTCCGGCGGCTGCGACTGCGGCTCCGGCGCGTTCAGGCCGGCCGTAGCCCCAACGCCGCGGACCTGGCCATGAACGCCGGCGCGCAGCTGATGAACGCCGCCGACCTGCCCGGCACCGCCGCCTGGGAGCGGATGAGCCGAGACGAGCGCATCCACTGGTGGGTGCACCGCGTCGGCGCGTTGAACACCGTGCTGGTGGCCACGCCGGGCGCATTCGGTGTGCTGGCCCGGGTGCTGCCGGTGAGTGAGCTGGCCGGGTTCGTCAACCACGCCATCGTGTTGTGCGCGGTGGCCCGCGAATACGGCGTCACCGATCGGCGCGAGCAGGTGCGACTGCTGGCCGCGGTGTTGTGCGGACGGCAGCTGCCCGCGGACTTCGATGTGCCGCAGCCCCCGGAGCCGGAGCCGCTTCCCGACACCCCGCCGGACGGCTGGAAGCCCCTGGAGGCCATCACGTCGTCGCTGCCGGTCGTCGTCGTCAAGAGCATCTGGCAGCTGGCCGGCATCTTGCGCGCGACGTTCGACGAGATCGCCAAGCGGCCGCAGCCGAACAAGTGGTGGCAGCGTTTGAGCGCGCTGCCGTGGGTCGGCGCGGTGTCGACGTACTTCGGTGAGCGCGGGGCGCTGATCAAGGCGGCCGACGAGGGTGTCGCCTGGCTGGACCAGAACCAGAAGGCCGGTTAGCACTCCGCGAAAACGCTTGTGCCGACCGGCCTTTCGGTTCGGTGAGAGTTAGTTGCGGGCCTTCTCGCGGGCCTTGGCGCGAGCGCGCAGGCTCGCGGTCAGCTCGACCTTGCGCACGCGCACGACCTCGGGCGTGACCTCGACGCACTCGTCCTCGGCGCAGAACTCCATGGCCTGCTCCAGACCGAGCTCCAGCGGCCGCGCCAGCGTCTCCATGACGTCGGCGGTGGAGCTGCGCATGTTCGTCAGCTTCTTCTCGCGGGTGACGTTGATGTCGAGGTCCTCGGCGCGCGGGTTGATGCCCACGACCTGGCCCTCGTAGGTGTCCTGGCCCGGCTCGACGAAGAACTGACCGCGGTCGGCCAGCTGGATCATGGCGAACGGCGTCACGGTGCCGCTGCGGTCCGAGACCAGCGAACCGGTGTGCCGGGCGCGGATCTCGCCGGCCCACGGGCGGTAACCGTCGAACACGGCGTTGGCGATGCCGGTGCCGCGCGTCAGGGTCAGGAAGTCGGTGCGGAAGCCGATCAGGCCACGCGACGGCACGATGAAGTCCATGCGGACCCAGCCGGCGGCGTGGTTCGTCATCTCTTCCATGCGGCCCTTGCGGGCGGCCATCAGCTGGGTGATGGCGCCGACGAACTCGTCGGGACAGTCGATGGTCATGGCCTCGAACGGCTCGTGCAGCTTGCCGTCGATCTGCCGGGTGACCACCTGCGGCTTGCCGACGGTCATCTCGAAGCCTTCGCGGCGCATCTGCTCGACGAGCACGGCCAGCGCCAGCTCACCACGGCCCTGGACCTCCCAGGCGTCCGGGCGGCCGATGTCGACGACGCGGATCGAGACGTTACCGATGAGCTCGGAATCCAAGCGGGACTTGACCATTCGTGCCGTCAGCTTGTGGCCGGAGACCTTGCCGGCCAGCGGCGAGCTGTTGGTGCCGATGGTCACCGAGATGGCGGGCTCGTCGACGGTGATGCGCGGCAGGGCGTGCGCGTGATCGGGGTCGGCGAGGGTGTCGCCGATCATGATCTCCGGCATACCGGCGACGGCCACGATGTCACCGGCGACGGCCTCGGTGGTCGGGGTGCGCTCGACGCCGACCGTGACGAGCAGCTCGGTGATCTTGCCGGTGGTGATGACGGGCGCGCCGTCGACCTCACGCATCCAGGCCACCTGCTGGCCCTTCTTGAGCTTGCCGTTGTAGATCCGGACGAGCGCCAGACGGCCGAGGAAGGCCGACGCGTCGAGGTTGGTGACCAGGGCCTGCAGCGGGGCGTCGGGGTTGCCCTTGGGCGCCGGGATGTGCTCGAGCAGCACGTCGAACAGCGGGTCGAGGTTCTCGCTGTCGGGCACCTCGCCGTTGGCGGGCTGAACGGTCGAGGCGACGCCGGCACGGCCCGAGGCGTACAGGGTCGGGAGGTCCAGGGCCTTCTCGGCGGCGGCCTGGGCTTCTTCGTCGAGGTCGGACGCGACATCGAGCAGCAGGTCGTGGCTCTCCTCGACGACCTCGGCGATACGGGCGTCGGGGCGGTCGGTCTTGTTCACCACGAGGATGACGGGCAGGTGCGCGGCCAGGGCCTTGCGCAGCACGAAGCGGGTCTGCGGCAGCGGGCCCTCGGAGGCGTCGACCAGCAGCACGACGCCGTCGACCATCGACAGGCCGCGCTCGACCTCGCCACCGAAGTCGGCGTGGCCGGGGGTGTCGATCACGTTGATGACCGTCACGGTGCCGTCGGCGTTGTGCCGGTGCACCGCGGTGTTCTTGGCCAGGATCGTGATGCCCTTTTCCTTCTCCAGGTCACCCGAGTCCATGATGCGTTCGGTGGAGTCGTCACCCCGGTCCAGGGCTCCGGACTGCCGCAGCATGGCATCGACGAGGGTCGTCTTGCCGTGGTCGACGTGTGCGACGATGGCGACATTTCTGAATCCGGCACTGGCCTGCTCACTCACGCCCAAGATTGTCGCAGCGAGGGGGTCGGTTTGCGAAACCGCGAACGGCCTGGCAAAACTGCTAATCGATGAAGGCCAGCAAGCTCGCCGCGGCGAAACCGAAGAAGAAGTGCTGCCGCAGCAAGCCCCGGTGCAAGCGGTGTCCGCTGGTGCTGCACAAGGTCCAGAAGGCGGCGCACCACGGGGTCCACGGCAAGGACCTCGAGAAGGTTTTCAAGCGCGCCCGCAAGGCCTGATATATACGCATTGACCTGCCTCTATGCCTGTTTCGCGAGTACCGTGGAAACGTCTCGTCAGTTCGGGGAAACCAGCGCGAGGAGGTCGCCATCATGACCATCTACGAAGTGTTGACCGGAGTCATCGGGTTCGTGCTGGCGCTCGGCGCAACGGCCGCGATATTCGCCGGATTGGCCAATTGGGCCGGCGGATTCTTCGTGGTGAGGTGTGCTGCGTGTCACCATTTGGCGTTCTCCACGGTGAACAAGCCGAAGACCGACTGCCCGCATTGCAAGTACCCCGCGCTGCTGCACCCGCTGTACACCGCGCAGCACGGCACGGCGATGGCGTCGGCGCGCGTCGTCGGCGACAAGCTGCACTACTGAGTCAGCGCGTCCTTCAGCTCCGCGAGCCAGGCGCGGTCCGCCGGCACCCAGGGCAGGTCGTCGAGTTCGGCCGCATCCACCCAGCGCACGGCATGGTGATCGTGGGCGTGGGGCGCGTCGTCGGTCGACACCCGGTACGCCCGCAACGTGACGGTGTCGGACAACGGCACGTCCTCGCCCACCTTTTCCCCGACGGTCACGATGACGCCCAGTTCCTCGTGGAGTTCCCGGGCCAGCGCCTGCGCGTCGGTCTCCCCCGGCGCGACCTTTCCACCCGGCAGCTCCCAGAGGCCGGCGAGTTCCGGCGGCCGATTGCGCTGAGCGACCAGCAGTCTGGCGTCGGCGATGAGCGCTCCGGCGACGACGATCACGTCGGCCAGGCTACTGGCTCGTCGAACGTGGGGGTTTACGCGAATAATCGGCCGAAGTACCTCGTAAACCCCCACGCTCGGCGTCAGACCGGGCATCCGGCGGCTCGCAGCTTCGCGCGCACCCGCGCGACCAGCTTTTCGGGTTCGCGCAACATCGCCGCACTGACCCGGATGACCACCCACCCCATGGCTTCCAGGATCGCGAGACGTTCGATATCCCAGGCCCGCTGCCGACTGTCGTTCCAGTGCTGGACACCGTCGTACTCGACTGCCACCTTCCACTGACGCCACCCCATGTCGACGCGGATGAACGCCTCGCCGTAATCGTCGAAGAAGCGGATCTGCGTCTCGGGAAACGGAAGGCCGCCGGCGACCAGCCCCAGCCGCAGCCGCGATTCCTGCGGCGATTCCGCACCACCGTCGACCAATGTCAGAGCAGACTGCGCCCGATGCACACCGCGGGCACCTGGATTCGCCGCGATCAACGGTTCGATGTCGACGAGTTTCAGATCGGTTGCGTTCATCAGCGCATCCACTATCGGCACGGCCCGGTGCTGCGGCAGCAGTCGCGCGAGGTCGAAGGCCGTGCGGGCGGCAGTCGTGACACGCATGCCGCGCCGCACACAAATGTCTTGCGGAGCAAGGGCATACGAATGAGTCGTCAGCCCTCGTGGGCTATGGCGATCTGGCCGGACCACCACCGCGGGCGCATCGGGGTCGAGCCACTTCGTACCGTGCACCGCAGCCGCAGACACCCCGGCAATCACCGCATCCGGCCCTGCGAACAGCCAACCGGCGCGCGCCTTCAACTCGGCCGTCATCTCGACGCCCTTGGCCAGGTACACGTTGCGATAAACCATGCGATACCGGGTACGCAACTGATGCTCCGTCAGGCGTCCTGTCCGCAGCGCCTGCGACCCGAGGATGAGTTGGTCCATGACGTCACCCTCGACGGGACGGGCGACAAATCTGACGCCCAGCGACCCGGTTATCCACAGGTCAGGCCGTCGAGCGTGGGGGTTTACGCGGAAAATCGCAAACGATTCCTCGTAATCCCCCACTCTCGCCGCAACAATGGGGTCATGGCCGTCCTCACCGATGAACAAGTAGACGCCGCACTGCCCGAAGGCTGGGAACGCGCCGACGGCGCGCTACGCAGGTCCGTGAAGTTCCCGGCGTTCCTCGACGGTATCGATGCCGTCCGCCGAGTGGCGATCCACGCGGAAGCCAAGGATCATCATCCGGACATCGACATCCGTTGGCGGACAGTTACTTTCACCCTGGTCACACATTCCGAGGGTGGTATCACCGACAAGGACGTGGAGATGGCCACGGACATCAACGGACTGGTCGTCTAGTCCTGGTTCGCAGGGCCATCCACGCCAGCGTCACCACCGTCATCACCGGGTAGATCAACCCCGCCCAGGACAGGTACCACGGACGGCTGATCACCCAGATCGTCGGCTGCGCGAAACTCAGCAGCCACGGCACGCCGACCAGCAGCAGCACCAGCCAGATCCAACGCAAGACGCGCGCGGAAGCGAGCTCCGCGAACGGCCCGTGCCACAACCACATCATCAGCGGGATCAGCCACACCCAGTGGTGGGTCCACGAGATCGGCGAGAACAGCAGGCCGAACAACTGCACGACGAGCAGCGCGCCCAGTCGATCCGGCCGGCCGGGACCGTAGACGGCGCGCCAGGCGAACACCGCCAGCACGGCCGTCAGCACCACCGCGATCAGCACCGCGGGCTCGAAACCGGCGTCGTGGCCGACGATCCGCGAGATCGCGCCGCGCCAGGACTGGTTGAACGACGTCGCGACGGGACCGATCCGGTGGGCGTCGCCGAGCAGGTCCGTGAAGTAGTAGAGCGCCTGGTCGCGCAGCACCAGCCACGACACCAGCACGGTGCCGGCGAAGGTGACGGCCGCGAACACCGCAGCGCCCCACCGGCGGACGCCGAGGAAGTACAGCCCCGTGACCGCGGGCGTCAGCTTCACCCCGGCGGCCAGACCCACCAGCAGACCGGACCACCACCAGCGGGTGCTGTAGACGGCGTAGAGAACGGCCAGTACGAGGACGACGTTGATCTGCCCGTAGTCGAACGTGCTGCGCAGCGGCTCGGTCCAGATGCCGACGGCCGTCCAGGCCATGGCCAGCCGGTGCGAGGGATCGACTGGACATTTCCCGTCGCTTCGCTCGCCCCGAAACCCGATGAGCCGCAAGCTGATCCACACCACGCCGTAGAGCGCACCGATGATCCCGACCTGCCAGCAGAACGCCAGCAAACCGAACGGCACGAAGTGCAGCGGATAGAACAGCACTGCCGCGAACGGCGGATAGGTGAACGGCAGCGGGAAGTCCGGGGTCTGGTCGGCGTAGACGTAGTCGTACAGCGGGCGACCACTGCCGAGGGTCGCCGCGCCGCCGAAGTAGACGTGGAGGTCGACGAAGTTGGCCCCGTTGGGGACCAGGTAGGTCCACGCGAAGCGCGCGGCGACGCTGAGCGCCAGCATCAGCGGCGCCCATCGGAGAACTGATCGCGTGGCGGTGTTTATCGCATGACTGTAACGGTCGGTCACCCTTCGCCTTCCGATCAGTAACGGATCCATAAATGCCACACGTGTCACTTGAGTAACACCAGTAACTGAATAGCTTCGGTGATGACGCGCCACGACTGGACCGGGAGGACCCCCAAAATGCGCACACGCACCACTGGAAAATTGTTGGCCACCAGCATGATTGCCGCCGCCGGCGCAGTCCCGGTGGCGATCGCCCTGAGCGCGGTCGCCGCCGCCGACCCGGCCCCCGCGGCCCCGGCCCCCGTCGTGCCCGGCACGCCGCTGGTCAACGAACTCGCCCAGGCTCCGGTCCAGGCGCTGTCGGGTGTCACCCAGGCCCTGACCTCGGGCGCGCCGGCCGCCGCTCCGGCCGCTCCGGCCGCCACTGCATCGGTGACCCTGCCGCAGAACCTGGTCCCCGGCGCCACCGCTCCGGCGGCCGCTGCCCCGGCCGCCGCTGCTGCGCCGGCCCCGGCCCAGGGCCTGATCCCGTCGGCCAACATCAACCTGCCGCAGATTCCGGGCTCGCCCGTCCCGCTGCCGAAGCAGGTCGCCTTCCCCGGTGACCTGACCTCGCTGCTGCCGGCCGGCACCCCGCTGGCGAACCTGCTGCCGCAGCCCGCTGCTGCTGCCGCGCCCGCTGCGACCGCCGCAACCGCTGCGACCTCGCCGCTGACTGCCCCGCTCGCCGCCGCGACCGCACCACTGGCCGCACCGCTGGCTGCCGCTGCTCCGGCCGCTGCCGCCCCGCTGGCCGCCGCCACGGCACCGCTCGCCGCTCCGGCTGCGGCGGCGTCGCCGCTGGCCACCGCACCCGCCGCCGTGGCGGCTGCCGCGCCGGCTGCACAGGCCATCCCGGGCGTCGTCCCGGGGATCATGAGCCTGACCAGCCTTGCGCCGGTCATCACCTCCGGCTTGCCGTGATCCGCGCCGTAACCAGATAACCGATACGAAACCGGGGAGAGAGTCATGCAATCGAGGAAGCTGTTCGTCGCACTCGGCGCATCCGTCGCACTCACGATCGGCGCGGCCACCGTCGCCCACGCTGATCCGGCGTCGCCACTGCCGTTGCCGCTGCCCATCGATGGCCTGCAGGCTCCTGGTCTGCCGGCCATGCAGACTCTCGCCCCGGTGATCCAGCAGGCCGCCGCTGACCCGGCGGGCGCCGCGGAGCTGCTCATGGCAGCAGCCCGGGCGTTCGCCGGGAACAAGGCGGCACCGTCGGATTCGAAGAATCTGGCCAACGCCGTGAACCAGTTCGCCGCCGACCCGGCCGCGAACCACGTGCCCGCCCCGGGCGCCGTTCCTGGTGCCGAGGCCCACCTGCCGGCCGGCGTCGACCCGGTGCACGCCGTCGGCCCGGTGGCCGAGGCCGCTCCGGCACCGGCCCCTGAGGCTGCCCCGGCTCCGGCTCCGGCAGCCGCCCCTGCCCCGGCACCTGCGCCGGCGCCGGCTCCTGAGGCCGCCCCGGCCGCTGCCCCGGTCGCCCAGGCCGCGGCGACGGTCCCGGCTCCCGATGCCGCCCCGGCCGCTGCGCCGGCCCCCGCGCCGGCCGGCGCGTTCGGCCCGGGCACGCCGATCACGCAGGACTTCATGTACCCGTCGATCAGCAACGGCTGCGGTGCCGACGGCGGCAACGTGCTGGCGACGGCCATCAGCGTGGCGGGCCCCGCGAAGATTCCGACCCCAGGTCCCGGCCCCGGCCAGACCGCCTACGTGTTCACCGCGGTCGGCACGCCCGGCCCGGCCGCCGAGCAGAAGCTGCCGCTGAACGTCACCTGGGTCAACCTGACGACCGGCAAGTCGGGCAGCGCGACCCTCAAGCCGCAGGCCGACATCAACCCGCAGGGCCCGACGACGCTGACCGCCATCGTCGACACCGGCTCGGGCAGCATCATGTCGACCATCTTCGGTCAGGTGACCACGACCGAGAAGCAGTGCCAGTTCATGCCCACCATCGGTTCGTCGGTGGTGCCGTAATCACAACATCTCTCGGGCCTGCTGTCGGCACGCGTCGGCTATCCGCTGTTCGCGGCCGTACAGCAGGCCGAAGGTGAAGCCGTTCTCGCCGGCCGTCGTGCCACTCGCCAGCGCCAGGCGGCGCAAGATGTCAGATGCGACCACGGTGTCCTGGTGATCGCCCAGGATCGACTGAAATCGCTTGTAATGCTTGACCGTTCGTTTCGAGCCCTCGACATCGCGGCATAGCTCCGCCGCGTACCGGGCGCGCTTGGCGGCCTTGCGGGCGCGGTGCAACAGCGCGGCGTCGACGTCATCGCCACCGAGCGCTGCGACGAGCCGTCGGTCAGCTTTCCGTTGGGCCTTACGTGCCCGCTTGATCAGTGCGGCGGTGCTCGTCTCGAGATCGACCGGTGGCGCCGTGCGCCATGACCGCAGCACCGTCATCATCGCCCGGTAACGCGGCGAGTCCATGGCCTCGGTGATGCGCGCCCGCGCGGGCAGCTCGACGGCCTGCAGGTCATTGCGGATGCGGGCCCGGACCGGACCCAGGATCAATTCTTCCGGCAACTCTTCGAGCGCTTCGGTGAATCTGAACTGCTGCACCTGACAATCACGAACCTCGCCGAGCAGCCCCGCGAACCATCGCAGGTCCTCATCGAGCTCTTCGACAGCGGCCTGATCCAGCAGCTTGCCGAACACCCGCAGCGTGCTCCGCAGCCGCCGGATCGCCACCCGCGTGTCGTGGATGGGGTCCTGTCCCCGCCGTAATTCGATGTCGCCCAACACGATCTGGTCGATCTGGGCGTTGAGGTACCCGAGCAACGCACGCGCCGCGGGCGACACGCGCTCGACGGACCGAATCTGCGGCAGGACGTGGGCGAGCTTCGACGGAAAGCGCGACGGCCGGGCGCCCGCGGCTTTCAGACGGCGGACGAGGCGCTTCGGCATCGACGGGGTGTGCGGCCCCAGTTCGACTTCGACCTCACGCCAGGCGAGTAGCCGCTCGTTCGCCGACGCCCGCACCGAATCGTCGGCAATCTCGGCATAGAGTTCGCCGGACCCGGGCTCGGCGAGCCGGTACCGATCCCGGACGGTGTGGATCGTGGCGACGCTCGCCAGTTGCTTGCCGAGGCTGATGCCGCCGAGGAGCTCAGCGGCCACATCGGGCAACTTCTCCGTCAACGCCCAGTGCAGTTCGACGCGCCCATCGGCGGCCGGCACCTTCAGCTGCCACCCCGTGTCACCGTCGCCGGAGCGACGGCGCAGCTGGACGCGGTGCGCCAGCAGGTCGCGGTCGCTGGTGTCGTAGTAGTCGCTGGTGAGGTCGACGGTGTCGTGCTCGATGTCGGCGTCCGGGACGATGCCGCGTAGGTCGGGCAACCCAAACCGGTCATCGACGTCCCACTTGCCTTCGCGTTCCAGAACCTCGTGCATACCCAGGGGCATAGCCGCGTGCTCCGGCGATCAAACCAGCCGTGGTGTCGAGACGATGCCGAGGTCAACCAGCCGACGGCATCGTCTCGACGTGGCGGTCAGAGCTGGATCTGGCCGCCGTCGACGGCCAATTCGGCACCGGTCATGAAGCTGCTCTGGTCCGAGGCCAGGAACAGCACCGCGGCCGCGATCTCCTCGGGGCGTCCCAACCGCTTCAGCGGCACCTGCGCCGCCATGCCGTCGAGGAGATCCTGCTTCTGCTCGGCCGGTGCCAAGCCGGTCAGTCCAGGGGTTTCGATCGGTCCCGGGACGACGGTGTTGACCCGGATCTTGCGGTCGGCGAGCTCCGCTGCCCACGTGCGACCGAGCGACCGGATGGCAGCTTTGGACGCGGCGTAGAGCCCGAACGCCGGAACGCCTTCGGACGCGGCGGTGGAGCCGGCGAGGATGATCGACGCGCCGTCGTTCAGCAGCGGCAGCGTCTTCTGCACGGTGAACACCGTGCCGGCCACATTGCGGTCGAAGTTGTCGCGGTAGTGCTGGGGTGTCACATCGGCGAGGGTGGCGAAGTCGCCGCCGCCGGCATTTGCGAAGACGACGTCGAGGCCTGCGCCGTGCTCGGCGATCGCGGCGGCGAGGACGTCGAGCTCCTCGGGCTTGCTGATGTCGCTCTGGACACCGTGCGCGCCGATGGCTGCGGCCGCCTCATCGAGCCGCGTGCGATCACGTCCGGTGATGAACACGTACGCGCCCTCGTCCGCGAGGCGCTTCGCGGTCGCCAGGCCGATGCCCGACGTTCCCCCGGTGACCAGTGCTGTCTTGCCGTCGAGCTGTCCCATGATCGTTGTCCTCACTGTTGTGTGCCGTTCGGCAGTCACAACATAGGTGATGTATCACCTATTCCGCGGCATTCAGCACAGTCCACAGCCGAACGATGCGCTCGTCGACGATCTCCGCGACGTCGAAACCCGACGCCACCGTGGCGTCGTCCGGAGTACGCACCTCCCACGCCAGGAAGCCCAGGCCACGGGTCTGGCGCACCGGGCCGACCTTCACGAAATGCAAGCCTGCCAGCTTTTCCTGCAGCTCAGCCGCCTTGGCATTCAACTGGTCGCGGCCGACGGTCACGCCGTCATCATCGACCCACGTGACATCGTCCGAGTAGGTCTCCGCGATCGCGGCGACACGGAGCCGTGGATCGCGTTCATCGAACACGGCGAGCAGATTGGCTTCCATCAAGCGGGTGATGACTTCACTCATGACGCTCCATATAGGTGATTTATCACCTAATTCTAGCCCGGCGCGGGCGGGAGCGAGCTGTGGTGATCGAGGTTGACGTGAATGTGCTCCAGTGCCGCGGTGAACGGTCCGAGCAGGTTCTCCGGCAGCGGGTCGAAGAACAGACTGCGCACGAGGTCGACGTGCCCGGGTGCGGCCTCGGCGATCGTCCGCCGGCCGTCGGCGGTCAGCACGACATTGGTGGTGCGGCCGTCCGCGGTGCTCGGTCGGCGCTCGGTCAAGCCGCGTTCTTCCATGCGACGCAATTGGTGCGAGAGCCGGCTGCGTTCCCAGCCGATCTGCGCGGCCAGGTCACTGACACGCAGGCCGCCGCCGTTGTCGCCGCTGAGCGCGACCAGCACGTCGTAGTCAGCGAGCGAGAGCCCCGAGTCGGCTTGCAGCTGCCGGTTCATCTCGTAGTTCATCCGAAGCTGTACCCGCATGTAGGCCACCCAGGCTCGCTGCTGCTTCGGCGTCAGCCAGCCCCGCTCGGGAGTCGGCTCCCCTGCCTTTCTCGGCGTCACGGTCGCCAGTATGACGGCCGGACACGACCCGACTACGCAACAGCGAGCGTGGCCCCCCCCCAACGGCAGCCACGCCCGCCTTGTTGATGGCTCAGTAGGCCATGAAGAGAATCATCTCGCGGTCGTACTCCCGACCGGGGTGTTGCTCGGCGAGGTGGGCCTGGGCCTTCTCGACCAGATCGTCCTCGTCACTGCCGGAAATCGCCTCGCCGCAGGGGCAATTCAAGTGTGTCTTAGCCATACACATCACCTTCCCATACGCATGATGGTCGGTATGGAGATTTACGACGTCATGCGCACGACCGGCGCTGTCCGCAAGTTCAGCGGCGAGCCCCTGCCCGACGATGTGCTCGAACGCATCCTCGACAACGCGCGCTTCGCCCCGAGTGGCGGCAACCGGCAGGGCGCGCGGGTGATCGCGGTCCGTGACGTCGAAACCCGCAAGAAGCTGGGCGAGCTGTCCAAGCCCGGCGCCCGGCAGTACATCGCGCAGATCGCCGCCGGCGAAGGACCGTGGAACCCGTTGCAGCCCTGCGGGGTTGATCCCGCGGTCGTGGAGGCGACCCCGGTACCCGATGGCATGGTCACCGGGACGCTGCTGGGCGCCGAAGTCGTGCTCGTGGTGTGCCTGGACCTCGGCGTGGCAGCGGCGTTCGATCAGCACCTGGATCGCATCGGTGTGATCAGCGGCGCGTCGATCTACCCGTTCGTCTGGAACATCCTGCTGGCCGCCCGCAACGAAGGCTACGGCGGCGTGCTGACGACCATGGTGGTCGCGCAGGAGCCCAAGGTGCGCGAGCTGCTCGGCATCCCGGACAACTACGCCGTCGCGTGCATGCTGCCCCTGGGCAAGCCCGTCAAGCAGGTGACGAAGCTGACCCGGCGTCCGGTTTCGGAGTTCACCACCCGCGAGCGGTTCGACGGTCCGCCGCTCTGACCGCGTCGAGCGTGGGGCTTGACGAGGGGAATCGCGACAATCTCCTCGTCATCCCCCACGCTTGAATCAACACTCAGGCCTTGGCGGCCTTCGCCGCTGCTTTCATCTGCTTCTTGTAGGCGCGAACCTGATCCAGTGAGCCCTTGTCGACGACGTCGGCGACGGACATGTGCGTGCCCTGCTTGCCGTAGTCGCCCGCCGCGGCGCGCCAGCCCTCGGGTGTGACGCCGTACTGCTTGCCGAGCAGCGCCAGGAAGATCTTGGCCTTCTGCTCGCCGAAGCCGGGCAGTGCCTTGAGCCGGCGCAGCACCTCTTTACCGTCGGGGTTGCCGGTGGTCCACAGGGCCGCGGCGTTGCCGTCGTACTCGTCGACGATCACCTGCGACAGCGCCTGCACGCGCTTGGCCATGGAACCCGGAAACCGGTGTACCGCAGGGGTTTGCGCGAACAGCTCGGCGAACTTGTCGGGGTTGTACTCGGCGATCTCGCGCGCGTCGAGCGAGCCCATCCGGTCCTCGAGCTTCTTCGGTCCGGCGAACGCCACTTCCATCGGAATCTGCTGATCCAGGAGCATCCCGACCAGCAGTGCGAACGGGTTGGACTCGAGCAGTGCGTCGGCGGACGGCTCCTGAACCAGCTGCAGCTTCGACATCACGTCAGTTTAGGACGCCCCCGCGCGGACTTCGATTACGACGGTTCTAGTTTCTGCCTGCGCGCAATATGCGAACGTGTAAGCCGATATCCGGTGGACATGCCTGTAGGGGGACGGACATGAGACGTACAGTCGCGGCACTTTTCGCGGCCATCGCGGCCGCGGTGGCGCTGGCCGGCGCGGCCAGCGCCATACCGGACCAGGGCACGCCGGAATTCGACCAATACCTGCAGGGCCTGGAGCGCAACGGCTACAACCTGAACCCCGATACCGCCTGGCGCGTGGCGCACCAGGCGTGCATCGGCGGCATCCCCGGTTACATCAATCTGGAACTGGCCGCACAGGGCGTCATCGGGCCCGGTGCGCAGCAGCGCGTGATGGACGTGGCCCGCAAGTACGCCTGCCCGGTTCAGTAGGCGTACTCAGACGTTGGCCAGCAGGCCTTTGAGTTCGGCGCGGCCGTCCTCGTCGAGAGGCAACAGCGGCGGGCGCGGGTCACCGGCATTGCGCCCCAGCAGATCCAGCCCGGCTTTGACGGTCGTCGGCAGACCACCGGCGACGATGAAGCGCAGCAGCGGCGCGAGATCGTCGTAGATTTCCTGCGCCCGGTCCCGGTCGCCACGTCGCACCGCGTCATACAGCTCGACGCAAGGCTGCGGGCGCAGATTCGGTGCGGCCGTGCACCATCCGGACGCGCCGGCGAGCAGCGCGTCGAGCACCAGTGGGTTGCTTCCGTTGTAGAACGGCAGCGCTCCTTCGGAGAGCTCCTTGATGCGCAGCATCCGGGTGAGGTCACCGGTGGATTCCTTGACCATGCGCACGTTCTCGATGTCGTTGAACATCCGCACCAGCAGTTCCGGAGCCATGTCGATGCCACTGGTGGCGGGGTTGTTGTAGACCATGATCGGCAGGTCGACGGCGGCCGAAATATTGGCGTAGTGCTGGAAAATCTCGCGCTCGTTCAACTTCCAGTACGAGATCGGCAGCACCATGACGGCATCGGCGCCGGCCTGCTGCGCGTACCGCGCGCGGCGAATGGTGTTGGCAGTGGTCAGATCTGAGGCGCCGACGATGACGGGGACGCGGCCGGCGACCGCGGCGACCGTGGTGTCGACGACGGCGTCGAACTCGTCCTCGGTGAGGTACGCCGATTCGCCGGTGCTGCCCAGCGGCGCGATCGCGTGGGCGCCGGTGCTGACCAGTTGCTCGACGACGGCGGCCAGCGTCTCGGTGTCGACGTTGTCGCCGTCAGCGGTGAACGGGGTGATCGGGTAGGCGATGATGCCGTGGATCCTGGGTGACTCAGTCATGGGTGTCTGCTTTCTACTGTCGGTCAGTGGTCGAGGGCGTCGGGGTGGCGCACCAGGGCACGGCGCGCGTAGTAGGCGAAGTTGGCGACGCTGCGTTTGGGCGTCAGCGTCCAGTCGTGGGCCTCGCGGGCCAGCCGGTCGGGCAGCGGCGCGATGGTGCCGGCAGCCATGGCGGCCAGCTGGAGCTTCGCCCCGCGTTCGATGAGCATGGCCAGCGAGCAGGCTTCCTCGACGCTGGCGCCGGCCACCACCTGACCGTGGTGCGCCAGCAGGATCGCCTTCTTGTCCCCCAGCGCGCCGGAGATGATCTCGCCTTCTTCGTTGCCCACCGGCACGCCCGGCCAGTCCTTCAGGAAAGCGCAGTCGTCGTACAGCGGTGCGATGTCCATCTGTGACACCGTCAGGGGCACTTCGAGCATCGACAGCGCCGCGACGTGGAAGGGGTGCGTGTGCACGATGCAGTTCACGTCCGGCCGGGCGCGGTAGATCCACGAGTGAAAACGGTTGGCGGGGTTGGCCATTCCGCCACCGTCGAGGACGTTGAGGTCCTCGTCGACGAGCAGCAGGTTGCCCGCGGTGATCTCGTCGAAGCCCAGGCCGAGCCGCTGCGTGTAGTAGGTGCCCGGCTCCTCGGCGCGGGCGGTGATCTGCCCGGCCAGGCCCGAATCATGTCCGGCGTCGAACAGCGCCCGGCAGGTCAGCGCCAGCTTCTCGCGGACCGTCAGGGCGGATTCGGCGATATGGCGGTTCAAGCCCTCCTCGGCGCGCTGCATCAGTTCGCTCTTGGAGTCATGCATGGTGTCGGTCATTCGGAACTCCTCTCGTCCTCGTGCGTAATCGCATTCGATGACACATTGCAGACTGTAGGACACAAGGTGTCATGCAGTCAATGAGGTATCCTGAGCGGCGTGAGTGGCTTGTTGCGTGCGGTGCGCCAGCAACGCGGAATGACGCTGGAAGAGCTGGCAGCCGGCACCGGGTTGACCAAGAGCTACCTGTCCAAGGTCGAGCGCGGCCAGAGCGTGCCGTCGATCGCCGCCGCACTGAAGATCTCACGAACCCTCGATGTCGATGTGGCGCAACTCTTTTCCGATGACCCGGAAGTCAGCACGTTCGCCGTCGAGCGCGCCGCCGACCGCGGCGCCGCCCGCAATCACGCGATCGCGGCGGGCATGCTCGGCAAGGCCATGTCGCCGTTCGTCGTCCGCCCGGGCCGTCAGTTCGCCGCCCATGCGCACCCGACGCATCCCGGTCAGGAGTTCGTGTTCGTCCACGCCGGGACCGTCGAACTCAACTACGACGGCCGCCTCGTCGAACTGTCCGCGGGCGACTGCGCCTATTTCGACGCCGCCACGCAGCACAAGCTCCGCCAGGTCGGCGACGAGACCGCCGAAGTGATCGTCGTGACGTGTCCCGCACCGCGCCGCTGAGAGGAATGCCAGCGGGTCCCGCGCGTGTTGCCCTACCCGTGCTCCAGACTCGAACCGTGACCTCGCGCCTCGGCTTCCCGCTGCTCGCCTACGCCTTCGCCGCCATCATGCTGGGCACCACGCTGCCGACGCCGATCTACGCGCTGTACGGCCACAACCTGCACTTCGCGGTCCTGACGACGACGGTCATCTTCTCGGCCTACGCCATCGGCGTGCTGGCCGCGCTGCTGCTGTTCGGCCGCTGGTCCGACGCGGTCGGCCGACGGCCGGTGCTGATCGCGGGCGCGGTCGCCGCCATCGCGAGCGCCGTCGTCTTCCTCTACGCCGACAGCGTGCCGTTGCTGCTGGTGGGCCGGCTGCTGTCCGGGTTGTCTGCGGGCATCTTCACCGGCACCGCGACGGCCGCTGTCGTCGAATCCGTGCCGGAGGACCGGCGCGAGCAGGCCGCCGCAGGCGCCACCATCGCCAACATCGGCGGGCTGGGCGCCGGGCCCGTCCTCGCCGGTCTGCTGGTGCAGTACGCGCCGCACCCGTTGCAGCTGCCGTTCCTCGTGCACATCGTGCTGGCGGTGCTGGCGATCGTCGCGGTGTGGCTCGTCCCCGAGACGTCGAGCCGCAGCGGCCGGATCGGCTTCCAGCGGCTGTCGGTGCCCGCCGAGGTCCGGGCGACTTTCGTCCTCGCGGCCACCGCCGCCTTCGCCGGGTTCGCGGTGATGGGCCTGTTCACGGCGGTGGCGCCGTCGTTCGTCAGCAGCGTCATCGGCATCGACAACCACGCCGTCGGTGGCGCCGTTGCGGCCTCGATCTTCGTCGCCTCGGCCGCGGCGCAACTGGCCGGACGCCGCCTGCATCCTCCGAAGGCCGTCGCGCTGGGCTGCGCGATCCTCGTCGCGGGTATGGCGATTCTGGCTGTGGCACTGCAGTTGTCATCGCTGCCGGGCCTGCTGGTGGCCGCGGTCGTGGCCGGCGTCGGGCAGGGCATCAGCTTCAGCCGGGGCCTGGCGGCCGTCGTGGAGGGCACCGCGACCGAGCGTCGGGCCGAAGTCAGTTCGACGTACTTCGTGGTGGCCTACGTGGCCATCTCGCTGCCGGTCGTCAGCCTGGGCTTCGCCGCCCAGCGCTGGGGCCTGCAGGAGGCCGGGGTCAGCTTCGCCGTCATCATCGCGGTCCTGGCGGCCGTCTGCCTGGCCGCCGTCTTGTGGCAGGAACGCCGCAGGTCAGCCTGATTTGAGTAGCAATACCTAGGGGTCGGCCCCTTACGTTCAAAGGCATGACCACCCGCGTCTTTCCTTCGGCTGCCGAGATCGCGCAGCGCACGCCGGCCGACCGTGACCGCGCCATCGACGTCATCCGCATCGTCTCGCTGGTCGGCGTCGTCGCCGGGCACACCATCATGGCGACCAGCATCATCGACCACGAGGTGTTCCGCTGGGGCAACCTCCTGACCACGTCCGTGGTGTTCCAGGCCCTGACCTGGGTATTTCAGATCATGCCGCTGTTCTTCTTCGCCGGTGTCGCGGCGTCGGTCGGCTCGTATGACGCCGGGACCAGCTGGGGCGGATGGCTGCTCAAGCGCTGCACCCGGCTGTACCGGCCGGTGTTCTACTACCTGGCCTTCTGGGCCGCGGCGTTGCTGATCCTCAAGCCGCTGCTGCCGATCCATGTCTATGAGCCCGTCGCCGGCATCAGCACGCAGCTGTTGTGGTTCCTGGGCGCCTATGTGCTGGTGCTGGCCGCGGTGCCGCTGCTGGCGCGCATCACGACGTCCGGCGGGCTCATCGCTTCCGTGGCGGGCACCTACGCCCTCGTCGCGCTCGTCGACACCATCCGCATCAACGACCACTCCTGGGCTGCGTTGGGCTATCTGAACTTCGTGGTGTGGCTCATCCCCGGCATGCTCGGGGTGGCGTATCGCCGCGGGCTGCTGACCACCACGGCCGCCCTGCGCGTCGGCATCGGGATGCTCGCGGTCAACGTGGCGCTGGTCTGGATCGGCCCGTATGAGCTGAGCCTCGTCGGCATCGAGACGCAGCACATCAAGAACATGACGCCGCCGTCGCTACTGCTCGCCGGTCACGCAATCATGATGTGTGCGTTCGCGATTGCGGCCGCCCCCGCCATCAGCCGCTGGGCTGCCCGGCCGCAGGTGTGGCGGCTCGCGGTGATCGGCAACACCGGCGCCATGACGCTGTACCTGTGGCACATGCCCGCCCTGCTCGGCATGCACCTGGCCTTCGACTTCGCGGGCCTGCCCCGCTACCCCGGCCAGCCGCATTTCCTGGTCCTGAGCGTCTACCAGATGACGATCATGACGGCGCTGGTCGCCGGGCTGTTCCTGCTCCTGCGCCCGCTGGAGAACAACCCGTTGCCGCTGTGGGACGGCGGCCGGGTCGCGGCACCGGGTTGGCGCAGCGCGATCGTCGGCACCCTGTTGGTCGTCGCCGGCGCCGCCACCCTGGCGTCAGTCGGCTGGGGCCTGAAAGACACCGGCCTGCAGTGTGTTTCGGTGATGCTCGTGACCCTCATCGGGGCCCGCGCGTTGGCGCGGGATTAACCGCTCTTGCGGCGGAATTCGCGGCGGCCACCGCCGACCGCGCCGTGCGACTTGGATTGCTTGGCCCCGCCGTCCTGGTGGGCAGTGCCGCCGGCAGAGCCGGCCTTCTTACGCTCGAGCGCCTCGCGGAACTTGCGCTTGGTCTCGTCGGACGATGCTGAACCTTCGGCGGAGTTCTCGGCCATGCACGCAGACTAGCGCGTTCAGCGCACGCCCGGAGGCAGCCCGTACAAGTGAGTGATGGGCATGGTGAGCAGGACCCGGCGGTCGGCCACCATCGCCCGGCGATAGTCGTCCCAGTCCGGGTGCTCGCCGGAGATGTTGCGGTACAAGGCAATCAGACCTTCTACCGTGTCGTCATCGGGTGCCGCGGCAGGCGGACTCAGCACCGCGTTCCCCTCGGCCACCGCGTACGCCCACCCGTCGTCGGAGCGGACGTAGATCGAGGCCCGGGCGTCGCGCCGCAGATTGCGCGTCTTGGCCCGGGGCTCGGTGACCGACACCCCGATGGTGACGGCCCGTGGATCGAAGTAATAGGACACGTTGGACAACTGCGGGCGACCGTCGCGCTTGATGGTGGCCAGCACGCCCAGCGAATTGTCACTGATCAGCGCGAGCAGCTTGTCTTCGAAGACCTGACGGGTCATGGCTCCCAGCGTACGGGGCAACTGCCTACCATTGGGTGTCATGACGGAGTTGGGATGACGCGCTACGCGGTGTTTCTGCGCGGCGTCAACGTGGGCGGCGTGAACCTGAAGATGGCCGAGGTCGCCGCCGCCTTCCGCGAGGCCGGCTTCGATGACGTCAAGACGCTGCTCGCCAGTGGCAACGTGGTGCTGTCCAGCTCGGCCAAGGCTGCGACGGTACGTACGAAAGCCGAAGCGGCGCTGCGGGAATCGTTCGGGTACGACGCCTGGGTGCTGGTGTACCCCATCACGGAGCTCCGGACCATCTCGGCGGACTACCCATTCGAGCGTGAGGTCGAAGGGCGCCATTCGTACATCACGTTCGTCAGCGATCCGGACGTGCTCGACGAACTCGCGGCGCTCGAACCGGTGGGCGACGAATCGATCAGCCGCGGTCACGGCGTCCTGTACTGGCAGGTGGCTCGCGGCGACACCCTGAGCAGCGCGATCAGCAAGACCATGGGCAAGAAGCGCTACAAGTCGTCGACCACCACGCGAAACCTGCGGACGGTCGAGAAGGTCCTGGCTGCGGGCGAATAGCTCAACCCGGCCAAACGTGCTGACAGACGGCGAAAGTGAACCGGGTCCGGCACTATGACCGGATGATTCCGCTCTCCTGGACGCCGGTCGGACCGGACGCCGCCGTCGTCGGCCCCGATGAACGGCTCAGCTGGCCCCGCACCATCGGTATCGGTGCCCAGCACGTGGTGGCGATGTTCGGCGCCACGTTCCTGGTGCCGGTGCTGACCGGTTTCCCGCCGGCCACGACGCTGTTGTTCTCCGGCGTCGGCACGATCGCGTTCCTGCTCATCACCGGAAATCGGCTGCCGAGCTATCTCGGGTCGAGCTTCTCGGTAATCGCACCGGTCACCGCCGCGGTCGCCGCGCACGGAACCGGCAGCGCGCTGGGCGGCCTGATCGCCGTGGGCCTGCTGCTGATCCTGGTCGGCGGGGTGGTGCATCTGGTCGGCACGCACTGGCTCGATGTGACGCTGCCGCCGGTCGTGACCGGTGCGATCGTCGCCCTGATCGGTTTCAACCTGGCACCGGCGGCGAAGAACAACTTTGAGAAGGGGCCGCTGGTCGGGCTGGTGACGCTGGTGCTGTTGGTCGCGACCCTGGCGTTCTTCCGTGGCATCATCGGCCGGCTGGCGATCTTCCTGGCCGTGGTGGTCGGCTACCTGCTGGCACTGGCTCTCGGCGAGGTGAACACCGCGGCCATCGCCGCCGCCCCGTGGATCGGGCTGCCCGAATTCCACGGGCCGTCGTTCAGCCTGGCGGTCCTGCCGATGTTCTTGCCGGCGGTGATCGCGCTGATCGCCGAGAACATCGGGCACGTGAAATCAGTGGGCCAGATGACCGGGAAGGATCTGGATCCACTGATGGGCCGGGCGTTGGCGGCCGACGGCGTGGCCACCGTGCTGGCCGGTGCGGGCGGCGGTTCGGCCACCACCACGTACGCCGAGAACATCGGCGTGATGGCGGCGACCCGCATCTATTCGACGGCCGCGTATTGGGTCGCTGCTGCCGTGGCCGTCGCACTGTCGTTGTGTCCCAAGGTCGGTGCGGCCATCTCGGCCATTCCGCCGGGCGTGCTGGGCGGGGCGACGATCGTGCTCTACGGTCTGGTCGGCATCCTCGGGGTGCGGATCTGGCTGACCAACCACGTGGATTTCTCGCAGCCGATCAACCAGATGACCGCCGCCATCCCGCTGATCATCGGCATCGCCGACTTCACCTGGCAGGCCGGACCGTTGACGTTCACCGGCATCGCGCTCGGTTCCGTTGCGGCGCTGGTGATCTACCACGGCATGCGCGGGCTGACCGCCCTGCGCGGCACGACCAGTCAGCCGGCCCAGACGTCCTCGACGTAGCGGTCGGTGCTGACCAGTCCGGCGAGCCAGGCGCGGGCTGCCTCGTCGTCGGCGCCGGTCTTGCTGCGGTAGATGTCCTGGAACGCGGCGCGCACGGCGGGCGCCATCCGGGCACCGTCGCCGCACACGTAGACGTGGGTGTCGTTGTCCGGGTTTCCGAGCATGTCCCAGACTTCGTCGGCGTCCGCGGCGATCCGGTCCTGCACGTACTTGACCTCATCACCGGCCCGCGAGAACGCCGGACGCATCCGCACGACGCCGAGACGTTCGGCGTCCTCGGCCTCGTGGCGGAACAGGTAGTCCACGTCGGGGTGCCGCACGCCGAAGAAACACAGCGCGGCGGTGAACGGCTCCCCTGCTTCCAATGCGCCCAGCCGGTCTCCGATGAAGCCCCGGAACGGGGCCACACCCGTCCCGGCGCTGACCAGGATGACGTTGCGGGTCGGATCGGCGCCCGCCCGGAAGGCCTGCCGAGCCGGGTCGACCCGCATCCGAATCTGCTGTCCCGGCACAGCATCCGCGAGGTAGCTGGATGAGACGCCGCGGAAGACACCGGAGCCGGACCGGGCCGGCCCTTCCAGCACCCCCACGACCAGTTCGACTTCCCGGACGCGGCGGCGCGACGAGGTGGCGATCGAATAGTGCCGCGGGGACATCGGTTCGAAGAGCTCCAACAACTCTTGGCGGCTCAGCTTGGTGGCCGGGAACTCCGCCAGGCAGTCGGTGATGCTCAGTGCGCGGGCCTCGGGGTCGTCGGCCAGGGCGGTCAGCGCGGCCCGTTCCGGCGGACACGGGTTGGCGGCCGCGAGCCGTAGCAGCTGACTGCGGGTCGCCGGCTTGCGCAGTTCCAGGAAGTGCGTAAGCAGTTGGCGCACAGTGACTTCCCGGTCGATCGGGATGGCCCGCCGGGTACTGCGCCGTGGATTGATCGAGATGCGACGGTCGAGGCGCAGGTCCAGCAGTTCACCGACCTCGTCGACCAGGGCGGGGCTGTTGTCCGGCAATACGGTCAGGTGGTCGCCGGTCTGATAGTCGACGCCGTCGGGCAGCGCGATCCGGATGAGCCGCTTGTCCTGCCCGAACTCGGAGCCCGTGTCCACCAACGGAATGTTGTCCAACACCGTCGCCGGTTGCACTTGATGGCGGGCATCGATCGCGGCGGTAACCGGCCCGTCGATGGCGCGCAGATCGTAGAGCGGCTCATCGGCCACGGGCTCATCGGCGGCGACGGCGCCGAAGACACCGCCGAGCGCATTCCACAGTGCCACCGAGAAATCCTCGACCACACCAGCGAAGTCGCCCGAGGTGTCGGCTTCGGCCATCGGAAGCAGTTGTGTGGCACCGAGTTCCACGAGCCGGGCGTCGATGCGCCGCGGTATCGCCAGGTATGTCTCGGCCCAGTTCCGGTCTCCGACACCGAGTACCGCGTACGGCACTGCCGGTACTTGATCCGCCGACCCGTCCAGCCAGTCCACGAACGTCCGGGCATCGTCGGTCGGCATCCCGTTGTACGACGCGGCGACGATCACCACCGCCCCCTGGTCCGGCAGTGCCGCGGTTGCGGAATCCAGTGCGGCGACGGTCGTTTCGTAGCCGAGGTCGACGGCCTCGTCACCGAGTTGCTGCGCCAACGACCGGCAGTTTCCGAGGTTCGAACCATGCAGCACAAGCAGTTTCGTGCCCGGCGGCACGGTCGCGCGGGATTGTGTCACCGGCGCGGCAGCGACGGCCGCCGGAGCTTGGCGGCGCTCCTCCGGGGTGCGGCGGATGAGTTCGACGTAGAACCCCTCCGGCTTGCGCAACACATCACTGTGGGTACGCAGCGTGTAGTGCCCGACGTCGACGAACCGGTAGCGGTGCACCAGAGTGGCGATCGCCATGGTCGCTTCGTGCAGCGCGAACTGGCGGCCGATGCACGACCGCGCACCGGTGCCGAACGGCTTGAACAGGTTGACCGGCCGCTGCCCCGCCCGGTCTGGCGCGAACCGGTCCGGATCGAAGATCTCGACGTTGTCGCCCCACTCCGGTTGCCGATGCAGTGACGACGTTAGCACCGTCACGGCTTCACCCTGGCGCACCGGGTACTTGCCACCGATGACGGTGTCCGACAAGGCCATTCGATCGAATTCCCGCACCGGCGGGGACAGGCGCAGCGCCTCGTCGATGATCTGGCGGATGTAGGTGAGCTTGCCGATCTCGTCGAACGCCGGCACGTGGTCGTCGTCGGGGCCGAACACCGCGTCCGCCTCGGCCTGCGCGCGGTGCAGCACCGCCGGGTTCTTGACGATGCTGTACAAGGCCGTCGGCATCAGTATCGACGTCGTGTCCTGGCCGGCAACCAGGAACGTGGCGATCTGGTTGCGGATGCTGTCGTCGTCCAGCAGCGGCACCCCGTCGGGACCGGGCTGCAGCATCAGGGCCAGGAGATCGTCGAGGTCCACGTCCCCCGCACGGTGCCGGCCGATGAGGTCGGTGATGAAGCTGAACAGCTTGCCGCGCTCGGTCTCGAACACCGCCTGGTCGGCGTTGGATCCGAGCAGGACCTGGTTCAGCGTGGCCGCGAAACTCGCTGGGATGTCGGCGAGTCCGTCGTGCTGATAGGAGTCGAACCGGGCCCCGAAACCAGCCAGACCGACGGTGTCCATGGCCAGCTTCGCCAGATCACCGGCCACGTCCACCGTCCGCGTGCCGACCGCCGCGTCCCACTGTGCGATCAGTTGCCGGTTGATGTCGAGCATGGCGGGGTGATAGCTGCGCAGCCCGCTGAAGCTGAAGCCGGGGATCAAGACGTCGTGAGCTTCCTGCCAGCCCTCCTCGCCGGGGTACGCGGTGAACAGCCCGTTGCCGACCACCGGGCGGAACCTCGCCAACCGGCCCGTGAGTGCTTTGCTGAACCGGCTCTCATCGCAGAGTTCGTCGACCAGTGCCAGCGAGCAGGCATAGAGGCGGCGGCCGGGCCCGAGGTCGGCGTAGAACAGTGGGCCGTACTGCTCGGAGAGCAAGTCCAGCGGCAACGAATAAGGCCGCCCGGGCACTGGCCCGGACGGCAACTCGACACCGACAGCTGAAGGGACATCGGGAATCTCGGGCGGCACCGCTGGCGAGAAGCTCTCCATTCACGCCAGCGTACACGGCCGCCCTGAGAGCAGATCAGGAAACCGGCGCGAACGCTTGAACTTCTGCGCGACGGGCGGCGGCGAACCGCAGGTTCGGATCCGTGACCGCGCCGTGCCGCAGCACCTCGCGGTCGAAGTTGTAGTTCATCGACATCACCCAGGGGCCAGCGGCGCCCTGCCGCGGCAGCGTGTCCGCGACCCGCTGCACGTATCCCGCCGCGAAGTCCAGCAGCGGCTTGGTTTCCATGCCCGGATCGTCGAACTCCGGCCGGACGCTGTCGAATCCGCGTTCGTCCATGTGGCTCAGCAGTCGGCAGAAGTGCTCGCACAGCAAGCCGACCTTGAGCGTCCACGACGAGTTGGTGTAGCCGAAAGCGAAGGCGAAGTTCGGCACACCCGACAGCATGATGCCCTTGTAGGCGACGGTTTCCGAGAGGTCCACCGCCTGACCGTCGACGGTCAGCGTCATCCCGCCGAACAGCTGGACGTTCAAACCGGTTGCGGTGACGATGATGTCGGCATCCAGGTGCTGCCCGGATTCCAGTTCGATGCCGGTCTCGGTGAAGGTCGCGATCCGGTCGGTGACCACCGCGGCCTTGCCGCTGCCGATCGCCTTGAACAGGTCGGCGTCGGGCACCGTGCACAGGCGCTGGTCCCACGGCTTGTAGTCCGGGCTGAAATGGGTGTCGACGGGATAGCCCGCGGGCAGCTCGCGGGCGTTGGTCCAGCGGATCAACCGCCGGGCGGCGGCCGGATACTTCTGGCAGAAGGTGTAGACGGCGCGCTGCCGGATGACGTTCTTGCGCCGGGCCAGCGCGTAGCCGCGGTCGGCGCCGAGTACGCGACCGGCCACGTTGGCGAACGCGTCTTTCGACGGCACCGGCAGGATGTACGTCGGCGACCGCTGCAGCATGGTGACGTGCGCGGCCTTGGCCGCCATCGACGGCACCAGCGTCACCGCGGTCGCCCCGCTGCCGATGATGACGACCTTCTTGCCCGTGTAGTCGAGGTCCTCGGGCCAGTGCTGCGGGTGCACGACCTGGCCGGCGAAGCGGTCGCGGCCCGGGAACTGCGGGGTGAAGCCCTGGTCGTAGCGGTAGTAGCCGCCGGCACAGAAGAGCCAGTTGGCGGAGATTTGCACCAGTTCGTCGGTGTCGGTGCGCTCGACGTCGACGAGCCACCGCGCGGTGCCGCTGTCCCACGCGGCACCCAGCACTTTGTGGTGGAACCGGATGTTGCGGTCGATGTTGTTCTCGCGCACCGTCTCTCGTAGGTAGGCGAGGATCTTGTCGGCGGAGGCGATGGCGTCTTCGTCGCGCCACGGCTTGAACTCGTATCCGAAGGTGTGCAGGTCGGAGTCGGAGCGAATGCCGGGGTACCGGAACAAATCCCAGGTGCCGCCGGTCGCGCCGCGGGATTCCAGGATCGTGTACGACCTTCCGGGATGCTCCTGTTGCAGGTAGTAGGCGGCACCGATGCCGGAGATTCCGGCGCCGACGATCAGGACGTCGACCTGGGTGGTGTTGGCGGTGTGCTCCATTGCGAACTCCCTGTTGGCGGTGATGGGGTTGGCAATAATGGTGGCGCGCGACGAGCCCCCGGCTGAAGGTCAAAACATCTCAACTTTGGCTGCCTGCGGTGCAAAATGCACCACACGCGATACGCTCACCCCATGGACGGCGCGCAGCCATCACCGCAGGTACGCGACCTGATCCGGCAGTGCGCGCAGGTCGTCGTCAACGCCCCCGCGGAATGGCTCGACGAACTCGACCGCGCTGTACTGGGCGCCAACCCGGCCATCGCCTCCGATCCCGAACTGGCCAACGCCGTCAGCCGGAGCAACCGTTCGAACCTGTTGTTCTGGGGTGCGGCCAACGTGCGCGATCCCGGCGCACCGGTACCAGCCAACGCCGGCACCGAACCCATGAGCGTCGCCCGGGAAATGGTCCGGCGCGGCGTCGACTCGTACACCTTGGACGCCTACCGGGTCGGTGAAGGCGTGGCGTGGCGGCGCTTGATGGACATCGCCTTCGAACTGACCTCCGACCCGGCGGACCTGCACGCGCTGCTCGACGTCTGCTCACAGTCGATCAGCGACTTCATCGAGGCCACCCTGGCAGCCATCGCCGCCCAGATCGAACTCGAGCGCGACGAACTCACGCGCGGCAGCCACGCCGAGCGGCGCGCCACCGTCGCACTGCTCCTGGAGGGCGCCCCGATCCCCCGTCCGCGCGCCGAAAGCCGCCTCGGATACGGCCTCGGCGGCACCCATACCGCGGCCGTCATCTGGACCGACAACCCCGATGGCGACCTGTCGCAATTGGACCGTGCCGCTGAAACTTTCGGGCGTGCCGCTGGTGGCCGCCCGCTCACGGTGCTGGCCAGTAGCGCCACCCGGTGGGTGTGGGCACCCGGCGCCGTCGACATCGACGCGGTGGCCTCAGCCGCCGGAGCCGAAGTGCGCGTCGCGATCGGTTCCACCGGCACCGGGGTAGACGGGTTCCGGCGCAGCCACTTCGACGCCATCACCACCCAGCAGATGATGGCGCGCCTGCACTCACCGCAGCAGATCGCCGAATACACCGATATCGAACTCGTGGCGCTGCTCACCGCGGACGCCGACCGTGCGGCGGTATTCGTCAAACGCGTTCTCGGCGAACTGGAAGCCGCGAGCCCGGAATTGCGGTCCGCGGTGCGCGCGTTCGTCCATGAGCAGTGCAACGTGTCCCGTGCCGCGGCCAAGCTCTTCACGCATCGCAACACCTTGCTGCGCCGGCTCGCCCGCGCCGACGAACTGCTGCCGCGCCCGCTGACCGACAACAGCGTCGAAATCGGCGTCGCGCTCGACGTGTTGCACTGGCGCGGTTGAGGTTTCACCGGCGGAAATAACCACTCGGTTTTGTCGCCCGGCGCTGTTACCGTTGACCCGTGGCTTTTCTGCATGACGACCAGCTCGCCGAGGTGTCTTCGACGCCGACGGCGGCTTTGTCGTGCGCAGGCACCGTCAGCTCCATATCAAGCGAGCACAGCAGCATCCTCTGGCAGCCCATGCGCTTCCGGCCATTCCGCCGTACTTACGCCGCGCATGCCGGCGTGCGCGGCGGACGGAAGCTCGGGCCAGACTCTCACAAATTTCACAATCTTACAGTTTTCGCTGGCAGGAACGTCGCCTGACGTTCCTGTAGTTCCGTGCACCCAATTGCGTTGCACAGCAACATATTTCGTGTACATATTCGCTCGACAACTCCCGCGTCGATGCGCATCATTGATCACACGCCGGATCGATCCGGACATGCAGTGCGGTACGAGTCAGCCTGCGCTGGAAGAACTTTGAGAACTACATAGTGTTGGCATTCGCGCTCGTGGCGAAAACTTCGGCAGACGCGCCCGGCTCAAACCCGGGTGCCGGTAGCCCCGGCGTGCAGGTTCAAGTCCTGCCGAGCGCACGCATGCCCCGCTGGCCCAACTGGAAGAGGCACTGGATTTAGGTTCCAGGTGTTGGGGGTTCGACTCCCTCGCGGGGCACAGGCGCCGTTAGCTGAGCTGGGATAGCACCAGACTCTTAATCTGGAGACGGAGGATCGAAACCCTCACGGCGCACAGCACATTCATCACTGCCGGTGAGGTGTAACTGATCAGAAGGGAGGCACGCGGTATGACGCATTTTCGACAACACCAGGCCAGTCACCGGGCCGTGGCGGTGTACAACGCCGACTACCGCGTGCTGACCCACGTGAGCTGGCAGGAGGCGGTCCGGCTGCTGCTGCGGGGTTCGGTCTACGTGATCGAACGCCACAGTCCGGCCGTGCACATACACAGCCCGTCGACTGTCATCGAGCTGCCCGCATCCGTCGCGCTGCATCAGTACGTCCACGTGCCGTACCGGCCGCACAACCGGGTCACCCGTGACGGGGTCCTGGCTCGCGACGGCTACACCTGCGGCTATTGCGGTGGCCATGGCGACACGGTGGATCACATCGAGCCGGTGTCGCGAGGCGGGCAAGACACCTGGCTGAACCTCATTACGGCGTGCGCGCCGTGCAACGGCCGCAAGAGTGACCGCACACCGGAGGAAGCCGGTATGCGGCTGCTCTGGGAGCCCTATGAACCCCGCGATCGGGATCGCTACCGGGTCCCCGAATTGGTTTGAAACCCGTCGGGCGGGGCGGGAGGTCCGTCACCTCTCGCCCCGCCACGACGAAACACGTTGCCCCGTAGCTCAACTGGCAGAGCAGCTCCCTGTTACGGAGTAGGTTGCAGGTCCGACTCCTGCCGGGGTAGCCAAGCGTGCGCGGCGACGCGGGAGTGTCGCACCTGGCTGTAAACCAGAGGCCTTCAGGCACAGGGGGTTCGAATCCCTCCGCACGCACCGATGACCCGTGGTGTAACCGGTAGCACTGCTGATTTTGGTTCAGCCGGTTCAGGTTCGAATCCTGGCGGGTCAGCTTCAGGAAGACAGCGCGCCGTGGTGGCGCATCCCGTTTCGAAAACGGGCGCGGGGTGAAAGCCCTGGGGTTCGACTCCTCTGTCTTCCGCTGTGTGCGATGCCGAAGCGGTCGAGGCCCCAGGTTGTGAGCTTGGGCGAAGCGGGTTCGAGTCCCGTCGCACACCCCAACTTCGACAACGCCTCGGATTGCAGTCACCCACTGACTGCAATCCGAGGCACTAACCCAATGTCCGGTAGCTCATCTGGTTAGAGCGTCGCCCTGATACGGCGGAGGCAGGTGGTTCAAGCCCATCCCGGACAACCACGGAGGCGTGGCAGAACGGTAATGCAGCGGCTTGCTGAGCCGTGGCCGCTGTCCAGCGGTTGTGGGTTCGACTCCCGCCGCCTCCGCCAAATGCCCCTGTAGCTCAACGGAAGAGCACCTGCTTTCGACGCAGATGGCTGGGAGTTCGAATCTCTCCAGGGGCGCGCATGCGCAGGTAGCTCAGTTGGTCAGAGCGCCGTCCTTATAAGACGGATGCCGCGGGTTCAATCCCCGTCCTGCGCACCACCCTCCGGCGGCAGTGCCAGGTCAAAGCCGTCACCAAGGGCTGACAATGTCACGTTTTGCGACAGCTCCCAGCGCGCACTCATGCGAAGCCCCGCAGCGGCCAGGAACTGGCGCGCGAATGTGCACACAGCTCGCCGGATCCGCGAAACGGGCGCTCTGCTCGCACACTCGCGAAGCACCCCGCCCTACTCGAACGCCGCGTCCAGATACCGCAGCGCGTCGGCTTTCAGCACGCCCAATGCCCGGGCGGTGTCGGCGAAGGCATTGGCCGCGTCCACCATGGCCGCGGCAGCCGGGTCGGCAGCCGCCACGAAAGTTCCAGACCTCCCCCGGGTTTCGAGGACCCCGGCGGTCTCGAGCTCGCGGTAGGCCCGGGCGACGGTATTGGCGGCCATTCCCAGCGTGCCGGCCAGCTCACGCACAGTGGGCAGGCGGGTACCGGCGGGCAGGCGCCCAGCACGAATGGCTTCGATGATCTGCAGCCGCAACTGGTCGAACAACGGCCCCGCGTGCGGATCGAGGCGCACCCACTCACCGAAATCGGTCACCAGCCGAGTATGACCGATGACGAGGTGGCCCAGATCACCCAGAACCCGATAACGTGGTCCAATGCGGGTGACGGTGTTCAGCGGTGCGGGAATGTCCGCCGACAGTGGCGTGCCGACCTTCCGGGATGCCGAGACCGGCCTGTGGGCCAACACCGACCCCTACGAAATTTCCAGCTCGGACGCCTGGCGCCGCCACCCCGAGCGAGTGTTCGCCTGGTATCTGTGGCGCCATCACATGATGGGCAATGTATCCCCGAATGACGGGCACCGCGCGGTCGCCGCGTGGCAGGACTACACCGAGGTCGACATCGTCACCCAGAACATCGACAACCTGCATGAGCGGGCCGGCAGCACACGGGTCCATCATCTGCACGGCAGCCTGTTCCACTTCCACTGCGACAGTTGCAAAGCCGAATTCGAAGGTACGTTGCCGCCGATGCCGGAGCCCGAGATCGCCATCGAACCGCCGGAGTGCTACTGCGGCGGCTTGGTGCGGCCCAATGTGGTCTGGTTCGGCGAGAACCTGCCCTCCGACGCGTGGAACAACTCCGTCGCCGCGGTCAGCGCGGCCGACCTGGTCATCACCGTCGGTACGTCGTCGGTGGTGTACCCGGCGGCGTCATTGCCGGAAGCCGCGGTGCAGCAGGGCATTCCGGTCATCGAGGTGAACCCGAAGCCGACCCCGTTCTCGGATCAGGCCACGGTATCCCTGCGCGAAACCGCGGCCACCGCGCTGCCGACGCTGTTGCAGCGGTTGCCCGAACTGCTGCCGACGATCAAGCAGGCCTGACGGCGCGGCCCAGCGCCACCTCGGCCAGCGGCACCCAGCCCGGCAGCATCAGCACGCGCCGGGCATCCGAAACCTCGAAACCCGCACCGACGATGCTCTGCTCGGTTTCCCGGTGTGCGTGACAGTTGCCGGAAATCTTGGGCCAGAACGTCGAATCCAGGAAGCGCTGCACCCGGCCCCGCACCCCGCCGCTGGCGACGTGCTCGAAGTAGCGCAGCTCACCACCGGGCTCGAGCCGTGAATACACCTGCCGCAGCACACTTTCCGGCTGGTCGACCGAGCACAGCACCAGGGAGCACACCACGGCGTCGAAAAGATCGGCGCCGTCGAAGTTCTCGACGGTCTCGGTGCGGACCGTCACCGGCACCGGCGCGGTCAGTGCCGCCTTCCGGGCCAGCGGCGCCAGCCGGACCTCCGGCTCGACGGCCACCACCTCGGTCACGGTGTCCGGATAGAACGCGAAGTTGGTTCCGGTTCCGGCACCGATCTCCAGCACCCGGCCGCGGAGCCCGGCCAGATTCTCCTGCCGCAGTCTGGTCATGAACTTGCGCTCACGCGACGACATCGCGATCCACATGCGGGCGAAGAACGGGTTGTCCACCGAGGTGTCGGTCATCGTCAGGAGCCTTTCAGTCGCTCGACCAGCTGTTGCGGCGCCACATCCGGTCCGCCCAGTCCTCTCACCATGCCACCGAGGCACGCGGCGCTGAGTACCCGGTCCGCGAACTCCTCGAGATCACCGAACGGCAGATACGGCCGCGAGATGAACAACGCTGCCAGACCGTGCGCCACCGTCCACAACCCGAGCGCCGTCACCGTCACGTCGCCGGCCGGATAGCTGCCCTCGTCCATCAGCGCCTGCACCGAATCCCGCATGTGCACGAACGCCGCGGTGTTAAGGGCCTGGTCCACGTCGCTGTCCGGATGCCCCTCGGACATCATGGCGATCCGGTAGAGCTCGGGGTTCTGGCGGGCGAACCGGACGTATGCCAGCCCTTGCGCGCGCAGCCGGTCGATGGTCGTCGGTTGCTCGGCGGCCACCTGCTGCATCACGGCGTCCAGTCGCTCGAAGTACCGGCCGCACACCGCGTCCAGCAAGGCGTCCTTGTCGGCGAAATGCAGGTAGATCGATGGCGGGGTGACGCCCACCCGCTGTGCGACGGACCGGATGGACACCGCCTTCTCCTGGTTCGATTCCAGGAGAATTTCGGTTGCCGCGTCCAGGATTTCGTCGCGCAGCTGGTCTCCGGACCCGCGCGGGGCACGACGCCGTTTGGCCTCCGTCATCGCGCGCCGCACTCCGACAGCTGGGGCGCCGATTCACTGATACCGATGCGTTTGTGCAGCCGCGCCAGCGGCGCCGGCGCCCACCAGTTCCACCGCCCCATCAGGTGCATGAACGCCGGCACCAGCACCGTCCGCACCAGGGTGGCATCCACGAGGACGGCGATGGTCAGGCCGAGCCCGAACATCCGCATGAACGACACCTCGGCGGCGATCAGCGCGCCGAACGAAATCGACATCACGAGGGCCGCCGCGGTGATGACCCGTCCGGTGTGGGCCAGGCCGAGCGCGACGCTCTCGTCGTTGTCCTGTTCGACGAGCCAGAACTCCCGGATACGGGCGACCAGGAACACCTCGTAGTCCATCGACAGCCCGAACGCGATGCAGAACAGCAGCACCGGCATGTTCGACGCCAGCGTTCCGGTCGCCGTGGTGCCGAGCGCGCCGAGGTGACCGTCCTGGAAGATCCAGACCAGCGCACCGAATGCCGCCGTGAGCGAAAGGACATTGAGGACAACGGCTTTCACCGGCAGGACCACGCTGCCGGTAAGCAGGAACAGGAGCCCGAGTGTGATGACGGCGATGACGGCCAGCACCCACGGCAGCCGGTCGGTGACGGCCTGCACGCTGTCGTGACTGATCTGGGCGACGCCCGCCAACTGCACCAGCCGCCCGTCCGGTCCCCGAACGGCGTGCACCGCATCGAGCTGCGCCTGAGACGCGTCCGAGAACAGCGGCGCGCTGCTGCCGATTGTCAGGAAGGCGCTGCCGTCGACGATCGCCGCGCCGGGACCGGCCGGGCCCACTTTCCGGCCGCCGACGAAAGTGCCAGTGGGCGAGGAGACTTCGGTGACCGCGGCGACGCGCGAGACATCGGCGGCGTACGTATCGAAAGCGGCCGGGCTCAGCCCGGCGGCGTCGGGAATGACGGCGGTGATGTCGGTGGCGGAGTTGTTGGCGAAGTCGTTGCGCAGCTGGTCCCCCAGCTGGTGTGCCGACGCCGTGGTCGGCAGTACCCGCTCGTCGGGGAATCCCCATTTCGCACCGAGGAAGGGCGCGCCCAGCACCAGCAGCAGCGCGACGACGGCGAGGCTCGCCGAGACCGAGCGGCGCATCACGGCTTTGGCGGCGCGGTACCAGAACATTTCCTGCACGGGTTTGGGCGTGGTGTCGCGCCGGAACAGGTGCGGCAGGCTGAGGGAATCGAGCCGGTCGCCGAGGAGCCAGATGGCGGCCGGCGTGACGATCACCGCGGCCGCGGCGGCGAATGCGACCGTCGCGATGCCGGCGTACGCGATGGAGGTGAGGAAGTACATCGGGAACATCAGCATCGCGGCCATCGACAGGCCGACCGTCGTCGCCGAGAACAACACGGTGCGGCCCGCGGTGACCATGGTGCGGATCAGCGCCTGGTCCCGCGGCTGGCCCTCGGCCACCTCGTCGCGGTAGCGACTGATGATCAGCAATGTGTAGTCGATGGCGAGGGCGAGCCCGAGCGCGGTGGCGACGTTCAGCGCGAAGACGGACACGTCGGTGAAGAACGTGATGGTCCGCAGCACCGCCAGGGTGCCGGTCATCGCCAATCCGCCCACCAGGATCGGCAACGCCGCGGCGACCAGTCCCCCGAACACCCACACCAGCACCAGGAAGCTGAGCGGTATCGCGATGGACTCCATCAGCAGCAGATCATGTTCTGTCTGGGTGTTGATCTGGGAGTAGATGATCGCCCCGCCACCGGCCTTGACGGTGACGCCGGGCCGGTCGTGGACGACCTGGTCGGCGAGTTCCTGGGCGTACTTCTGCGCGTTGTTCTCGCCGCCGTTCATGCCGGCCACGATCAGCCCGGACTTGCCGTCCTTGCTGATCAATTCCCCGGCCGCGGCCGGCGGCACCGTCCAGGCCGAAGACACGTAGGCGACGTGCGGCGAAGCCTTCAGATGGTCGACGATCTCGCGGGCGGCCGCGGAAGCCGCCGGGCCGTGGACCCCGTCAGGCGCCGTGACGGTAACCAGCATCGGCATGTCGCCCTGGTGGAACTTGGTGGCCAGCAGCCGGCTGGCTTGTGCCGACTCGGACTTCGGATCTTGGAAGCCGCCCGCGGGCAGGGTCTTGACGACCGGGACACCGAAGATCGCCGCGGCGATCAGGACCAGCCCCGCGACGGCCAGAATTCTCTTCGGCGCGGCGATGGCCAGCAGCGCGATGCGGTTCAGCATGCAGTCCCCTTCTGCTAACACCGCTAAGTTATCGTCGATAACTCAGACCTGTCAATGCTCACTCACCCCTGGTCACGAGATTTATTGACGTCTGGTTCACACCGCCCACCAGGCGTTACCGCGGTGACCGTCATCATGTTTGCTACTGGCCAGTGAACTAAGCCGCGACCAGGACCGCTGTCCGCACATCAAGATCACCTGCGACCTTGCGGAATGTGAGCTACCCACGGGTCACTTGGGGGTCGGAGTAGGCCAACCTACCCAGCGGTAAGAATTGCCAACGTTTTCCGAATCGTGACTCAATGATTTCTTAATAGCGACCCATAGCCTCATAGACATGTGGATCGACGACACCAACGCAGATGTCATCAAAGTAGATTTCGATGCCCTGTACCACGGGGACGTCCTGATCGAGGGTGACACGTCCGAGCAGTTCCCCGACCTCGCCGAGGCTGTCTGATTCCGCGGGTTCACCCGCGAGTCTGACGCCGCGCCGAGGCGCGACGCCCGTGCACTGAAATCGCGTGCACGCAGGGACTCGCTGGGGTGATCACCAGCGTCAAAGCCACCGACCAATACGGTCGGTGGCTTTTTGTGTGTCCGGGCTCGGGTCCCGGCTCACCCGACAGCCATCTACAGCCCCAGGTCGCGACCGATGACCTCGCGCATGATCTCGTTCGAGCCCGCCCAGATCTTGGTGACGCGGGCGTCCTTCCAAGCCCGCGCGACCCGGTACTCGTTCATGAAGCCGTAGCCGCCGTGGATCTGGACGCAGTTGTCCAGGATTTCGTTCTGCACCACCGAACTCCAGTACTTGGCTTTCGCCGCGTCGACGGCGGTCAACTGGCCGCTCAGGTGCGCCATCACACAGTTGTCGACATAGGCCTGCGCCACATCGAGTTTGGTGACCATGTCAGCGAGCAGGAACTTGTTCCACTGCAGGGAGCCGATGGCCTGGCCGAACGCCTTGCGCTCCTTGGCGTATTCGACGGTGTCTTCCAGAATCCGCCGGACGTGGGCGAGGTTGGCCACCGCGACGCTGATCCGCTCCTGGGGCAGCAACGTCATCATGTGGATGAAGCCCCGGTCGACCTCACCGATGATCGCCGACTCGTCGACCCGGACGTCTTCGAAGAACAGCTCCGCGGTGTCCGCTTCGGGCTGGCCCACCTTGTCCAGCTTGCGCCCGCGCGTGAACCCCGGCATGCCCGTTTCGACGGCGAACAGCGTGATGCCCTTGGAGCCCTTTTCGGGTGCGGTTCTCGAGGCGACGATCACCATGTCGGCCTGGGTCCCGTTGGTGATGAACGTCTTCGAGCCGTTGATGATGTAACTGGACCCGTCCTTGACCGCGGTGGTCTTCAACGCGGCCAGGTCCGATCCACCGGAGGGCTCGGTCATCCCGATAGCGGTGATCATCTCGCCGGTGCAGAACTTCGGCAGCCACCGCCGCTTCTGTTCCTCGGTGGTCAGCGTGACCAGATATGGTGCGGCGCAGTCGTAATGGATGGTGAACGCCGACGCCGCGGCGGCACTGGACCGCGAAAGCTCTTCGCACAGAACGGTGTTGAAGCGGTAATCGCCCGCGGCGCTACCGCCGTACTCTTCGGGCACCTCCAGCCCCAGATACCCGTTGCGGCCGGCCTCCAGCCACACCTCACGGTCGATGTAGCGCTGCTCGATGAACTTGTCTTCATTTGGCTCGATGTGTCGAGAGACGAATTCGCGCACCGAGGCACGGAAGTCGTCGTGATCTACCTCGAACAAGCTGCGCTGCATATCAAAGTCCTTAACGCGGGTCGCCTTTGGCCAAAAGCTACCCCGCCGGCCGCCACCGAACGCAGTGAGGGCCGTGACCCGGTGGGAGTCACGGCCCTCGGCGCATGAATTGCGGCTAGACGCCGGCGAGTTCGGCTTCGCCCGCGCCGACCATCCGGGCCAGCCGGCCGGTGATGATCTCCTCGGCTTCCCCGACGATGCGGTGAATCAGCTCGTCGCACGTCGGGATGTCGTGGATCAGGCCCATGACGGTGCCCGCGGTCCAGATGCCGGCGTCGAGGTCGCCGTTCTCGAACACCTTGCGGCCCCGCACACCGGCCACCAGATCCTTGACGTCCTCGAACTGGCCGCCGCCCTTGAGGATTTCCACCACCTCACGCGAGACGGCGTTGGACGCCACGCGCGCGGTGTTGCGCAGGCTGCGGAAGATCAGCTCGGTGCCGCGCTCGTCGGTCGCCACGATGGCTTCCTTGACGTTCTGGTGGATGCACGACTCGACGGTGCACATGAAGCGCGTGCCCATGTTGATGCCGTCGGCGCCGAGCGCCAGTGCGGCCACCAGGCCGCGGGCGTCACCGAAGCCGCCCGAGGCGATCATCGGGATCTCGATCTCCTTGGCCGCGGCCGGGATGAGCACCAGGCCTGGCACGTCGTCCTCACCGGGGTGACCGGCGCACTCGAAACCGTCGATGCTGATGCCGTCGACGCCGAGGCTCTGGGCCTTGACGGCGTGGCGCACCGAGGTGCACTTGTGCAGCACCTTGATGCCGGCGTCATGGAACATCGGCAGGTGCGGTCCCGGGTTGGAACCGGCCGTCTCCACGATCTTGATGCCGGCGTCGACGATCACCTTGCGGTACTCGTCGTACGGCGGCGGGTTGATCGACGGCAGGATCGTCAGGTTCACGCCGAACGGCTTGTCCGTCAGGTCGCGGGTCTTGGCGATCTCGTTGGCCAGATCCGCCGGCGTCGGCTGTGTCAGCGCGGTGATGAAACCCAGGCCGCCCGCATTGGCAACGGCGGCAACCAGTTCCGCGCGACCGACCCACTGCATGCCGCCCTGGGCGATCGGGTGCTCGACACCGAAGGCCTCGGTGAACTTCGTCCGGATTCCCATCAGCGCGGCGCCATCCGGATCGCGCCATCCAGACGGATGACCTCACCATTGAGCATCGGGTTCTCGATGATGTGCTGTGCCAGGGCGCCGTACTCATCGGGGTCACCGAGGCGCGCGGGGTGCGGCACCTGCTGGCCGAGGGACTTCTGCGCCTCTTCCGGCAGCGAGCCCAGCAGCGGGGTCTTGAACAGACCCGGGGCGATGGTGCAGACGCGGATCAGCTCACGCGACAGGTCGCGCGCGATCGGCAGGGTCATGCCGACGACGCCACCCTTGGACGCCGAGTACGCGGCCTGACCGATCTGGCCGTCGAACGCGGCGACCGAGGCGGTGTTGATGATGACGCCGCGCTCCTCGCCGACGGGCTCGGTCTTGGCGATGCGCTCGGCGGCGAGGCGGATCACGTTGAAGGTGCCGATCAGGTTGACCTCGACCACCTTGCGAAAACCGTCGAGCGGGAACGCACCGTTCTTGCTCAGCGTCTTGATGGCGTTGCCGATGCCCGCACAGTTGACATTGATGCGGACCGGGCCCATCTCCTCGGCCGCGTCCAGCGCCGCCGCGACGCCGGCCTCGTCGGTGACATCGGTGGCGACGAACTTGGCGCGCGGCCCCAGCTCGGCGACGACGTCCTCACCCTTGAGGTCGATGACGACGACGCTGCCGCCGGCATCGAGCAGGCGCTTGGTGGTCGCCAGGCCCAGGCCCGACGCACCACCGGTCACGACGGCTACGGAATCTTTGATCTGCATTGATGCAATTCCCTTCTTGTTACGGAAATCTGTGGGGCGCCTCAGGCCCAGTCGCGCAGGACCGACTCGGTGTCGGAACCGGGCACGCGAGGCGGCGTCGGAACGCTCGGCACGCTGCGGGAGAACCGCGGCGCGGGCATCGGCTCGAGGTTGTCGCCGTCGTCGGGCGAGAACCGGAAGAAGGTGTCGCGCTCGGCGATGTGCGGCTCGGTCTCGACCTCGGCGAAGCTCAGGACGGGGCTGACGCACGCGTCCGAGCCGGTGAACACCTTGGTCCAGTGGTCCCGGGTCTGCGCCTTGAAGGCAGCGGTGAAGATCTCGCGCAGCTCGGGCCAGCGGGCGACGTCGTTCTGGCCGGGCAGGGCCGCCGGGTCGAGTTCCAGCTTGGCCAGCAGCTCGGCGTAGAACTGCGGCTCGATGGAGCCGACGGCCATGTACTTGCCGTCGGCGGTCTCGTAGGTGTCGTAGTACGGCGCGCCGGTGTCGAGCATGTTGGTGCCGCGCTCGTCGCTCCACATGCCCTGCCGGCGGAAGCCCCACATCATCTGCATGAGCACGCTGGAGCCGTCGACCATCGCGGCGTCGACCACCTGGCCCTTGCCGGAGGTCTGCCGCTCGAACAGCGCCGACAGGATGCCGACCAGCAGGAACATCGACCCGCCACCGAAGTCGCCGGCCAGGTTCAGCGGCGGCACCGGGCGTTCGCCCTTGCGGCCGACGGCGTGCAGCAGGCCGTTGAGCGAGATGTAGTTGATGTCGTGGCCGGCCTGCAGGGCGCGCGGTCCGGTCTGGCCCCACCCCGTCATGCGGCCGTAGATCAGGCGCTCGTTGAGCTTGGCGCAGTCTTCGGGGCCCAGGCCCAGCCGCTCGGTGACACCCGGGCGGAAGCCTTCGATGAGGACGTCGGCCTTCTTGATCAGGCTCAGGACCAGCTCGCGTCCTTCGTCGCTCTTCAGGTCGGCGGTGACGGAGCGGCGGTTGCGCAGCATCGAGTCACCGCTGGGCTTGCCGGACTTGCTCGGGCGTTCCACGCGCACCACGTCGGCGCCCAGGTCACCGAGGATCATCGCCGCGTGCGGTCCGGGGCCGATGCCGGCCAACTCGACAACGCGCAGTCCCTGCAATGGTCCAGCCATCTAAATGCACCTCTTGGTCGATCGGTTTGAGCCCCAGTTCTATTGACCGCGACATAGCTTACTTGTATAACGAAGTCTGTCTAGTGCGGGCATCTGGCCCGCCCATGAAACTGGGGTACTGAATGACTTACACCGGATCCGACGATCTGACGGTCTCACTGGAAGACGGCGTGTTGTCCGTGACGCTCAACCGGCCGGACACGCTGAACTCGCTGTCGCTGGAAATGCTCGAACTCCTCGGCGATGCGGTGCTCCAGGCCGCGACCGATCCCGAGGTCAAGGTGGTCCGGCTGGGCGGTGCGGGCCGTGGCTTCTGCTCCGGCGCGGGCCTGAGCCCCGAGGACCAGGAGGCCAAGAAATTCGATGCCGCCGCGGTGCTGAACGCGGCCAACCGGGCCGTCGCGGCGCTGGTGAACCTGCCCAAGCCCGCGGTCGCGGTGGTGCACGGCGTCGCCGCCGGTGTCGGGGTGTCCCTGGCCCTCGGGTGCGACATCGTCCTGGCATCGGAGAAGTCGGCGTTCCTGTTGGCGTTCACCAAGATCGGCCTGATGCCCGACGGCGGCGCCTCGGCTCTGGTCGCCGCATCGATCGGCCGGGCCCGGGCCATGCGGATGGCGCTGCTGGCCGAGAAGCTGCCCGCGTCCGAGGCGCTCGCCGCCGGGCTGGTGAGCTCGGTGCACGCGGCCGACGAGCTCGACGCCGAGGTCGACCGGGTTCTCAAGGCGCTCAAGTCCGGCCCGGCCGTGGCCCTGCGCAAGACCAAGCAGGCCATCAACGACGCCAGCCTGACCGAGCTGAACAACACGTTCGCCCGCGAAACCGCCGGGCAGATCCAGCTTTTGAACGCCGCCGACTTCCGCGAGGGCGTGGCGTCCTTCCAGGAGCGCCGGCTGCCGGTCTACACCGACGTGTAGCGAACGGGTCCACACCACGAGCGTGCGCACAGATCACCAGATCCGCGGTTGACGCGCTCTGGTTGCACAGTCGCGGAGTCATGCGTTTCGGCGGGTTCGCGAGTGTGCAACCAGGGCGTCGATTTCGCGGATCCGGTGATCTGGTTGCACATTCGCGGCAATGGCTCATACCGACGTACGGCCTAAATCGCTTGACGGGCGCGGGACGATGGACTGGTGAGTTCCCAGTTCGACGTCGAAACGCCAGAACCGCGGACCACTGACCGCTGGCGGGTGTTCGCGCCCTTACGTTTCCGCGAGTACCGCCTGCTCATCGCGGCCGTCTCGCTGTCCATCTTCGCCGAGGGCATGTGGACGGTCGTGGCCGCGCTGCAAGTCATCGCGCTGGACAACGATCCGGCCGCGCTGTCTCTGGTGGCGACCTGCCTGGGTACCGGCCTGGTGTGCTTCGTGTTGGTCGGTGGCATCGCGGCCGACCGGCTGAACCGACGAAACATCATCATCACCGTCGAGACCGTCAACCTCGCCGCGGTGACGGCCGTCGCCGTCCTCAGCACAACTGGGGCGCTGCGCATTTGGCACATGGCGGTGGCGGCGACCTGCCTCGGCATCGCCGCGGCCTTCTTCTTCCCGGCCTACAGCGCGTTGCTCCCCCGCATCCTGCCTGCCGAACAACTGTTGGCGGCCAACGGTATTGAGGGCGCGGTGCGCCCGGTGCTGCAGCAGGCGATCGGCCCGGCCGCCGCCGGCGTCCTGGTCGGGCTGACGTTCCCGAGTATCGGTGCGACGACGGTCGCGGTGTTGTTCGCCGTGGGCCTGGTTCTGCTGGTGGCCACCCGGCCGAGCACCGTCCGGGCCGACGAGGAACCGGTCGAGCACAAGCACGTCCTGCACGACCTGCGCGACGGTTTCCGGTTCATGACCCGCACCCCGTGGCTGTTGTGGACCCTGCTGGTCGCGAGCGTCTACGTGTTGGTGGTGCTGGGACCCATCGAGGTGCTGGTGCCGTTCATCGCCGAACGACGCTTCGAAGACGGCCCGCGCGCCTACGGGTTCATCATGGCCGGGTTCGGTATCGGCAGCGCCGTTGGCGCACTTGCGGTTTCCGCCGCGCGGATGCCGCGGCACTACCTGACCGCGATGATGGTGATCTGGGGCCTCGGCGCGCTGCCACTCGTCGTGGTCGGCAGCACGTGGTCGTTCCCCGTCATGCTCGCCGCGACGTTCCTTGTCGGCATCGGCGAGGGCGCCAGCATGGTGATCTGGGGGACGCTGCTGCAGATGCGGGTACCGACCGAGATGCTGGGCCGGGTCTCGAGCCTCGACTTCTTCGTCTCGCTGGTGTTCCTGCCGGTGTCCTACGCGATCGTCGGCCCGCTGTCGAAAATCGTTCCGATGCAATGGATTTTCGTGGTGTCCGGCGTGGTGCCGTTGGTGCTGACGGCCATCGCGTGGGGCGTGGCCAGGATGCGCGCCGACGAACTGGCCCACCCCCTGTGATTTGTGCACGATTTTCCGCGGCGGGCGCGGAAAATCGTGCACAAATCCCTGGTCGAACTAGCCGCGGTGCAACGTGAGCAGGTGCTCGTAAACCTGGCCGTTGATGCGGTTGTGGTTGATCTCGTCTTCGGTCAGCTCGCGGCGGATCTTGCCCGGCACACCGGCGATCATGGTCCCCGGCGGCACCACGAAACCTTGCGGCACAACGGTTCCGGCCGCGACCAGGGAGCCGGCGCCGATCACCGCGCCGTTGAGGACGATGGCCCCCATGCCCACCAGGGCGCCGTCCTCCACCGTGCAGCCGTGCAGGACCGCGTTGTGCCCGACGCTGACGCCGGCGCCCACCTTCACCGGGAAGCCCGGGTCGACGTGCACCGTGCAGCCGTCCTGGATGTTGGAGCCCTCACCGATCTCGATGGGCTCGAACTCGGCGCGCAGCGTGGTGCCGTACCAGATGCTGGCCCGCGCGGCGAGCGTCACCTGGCCGAGCACCGATGCGGTCGGCGCGACCCACGACTCGTCGTGCAGCTGCGGGGCGTGGCCCTGGATGGGAAGAATCAACGGTCCTGACATGCGGCAGAGTTTAGGTCGCGCGCCACCGCGGCCGGGAGCGTGGCGCAATCTGTGCGATTCGTGTCGGTTCTGCCACTGGCCTGGCCGTGGCGCACCGGCCAGAGTGGGGCGGTGACGCTCACCTCGACGACTGCGCCGACTCGCGCCGCATGGGCGGTGGCCGCCGTCAGTTTCCTGGCGATCCTGGCCGCCGCCGGCTTCCGGGCGGTCCCCGGCGTGCTGATGACCCCGCTGCACCATGAGTTCGGTTGGTCGCACGCCACGGTCGGCCTCGCGATGTCGGTCAACATGACGCTGTTCGGGGTCACCGCTCCGTTCGCGGCTGCGCTGATGGACCGATTCGGCGTCCGGCCGGTGCTGTCGGTGGCGCTGGGGCTGATCACCGCCGGTTCGGCACTGTCGGTCCGGATGACGTCCGGTTGGCAGCTGGTGGCGTGCTGGGGCGTATTGGTCGGTATCGGTACCGGCTGCATCTCGATGGGCTTCGTGGCGACCCTCGCCACCCGCTGGTTCGACGAACGCCGCGGCCTGGTGACCGGCGTGCTGACCGCAGCCAGCGCCACCGGGCAACTCATCTTCCTGCCCCTGGTCGCCGAGGTCGCGACCCGTCACGGCTGGCGCTGGGCCTGCCTCATCGTCGCCGCGGCCGCGTTCGCGGTCGTCGCACCCGTCCTCATCGTCATGCGCCACCATCCTCCTGCGCCGACGGCGGCGCCGACCAACGGCTTCCGGTCCGCGCTCGACGGGCTCGTCGTCGGCGCGCGGGTGCCCGTGTTCTGGCTCCTCGCGGGCAGCTTCGCGATCTGCGGTATGACCACCAACGGATTGATCGGCACCCACTTCATCCCTGCCGCAGGCGACCACGGCATGCCGACGACGGTCGCCGCGGGGCTGCTGGCCACGATCGGCGTTCTCGACGTGGCGGGCACGGTCTGTTCGGGCTGGCTCACCGACCGGGTCGATCCGCGGCTCCTGCTCACTGTGTATTACGTCGGACGCGGGATTTCGCTGATGCTGCTGCCTTCGCTGCTTTCCGCGCACGCCGACCCGGGCACCTGGGTGTTCATCGTCTTCTACGGCCTGGACTGGGTTGCCACGGTGCCGCCCACGATCGCGCTGTGCCGCGACTACTTCGGTGATCGGTCCCCGGTGGTGTTCGGCTGGGTGTTTGCCGCGCATCAGGTCGGCGCCGCGATCGCCGCGGCCGCCGCCGGCTGGCTCCGCGATCTGCAAGGTAACTATGACCTGGCCTTTCAACTCGCGGCAGGCTTGTGCGCGGTCGCCGCGCTGCTGTGCTTCAGCGTTCGAAAAGTGCAGGTCAGCCCCGCCTGACGAAACCGGACCGCCGGTAGCTGATTTTGCTGTTTCCCAGAGCCAGCCATTACCATTCGACGGGCGCCACGCCCCGGATGGGGTCTCCCCGGTCGGGCGGGGTGCGCGTCATGAACAGCTGAGGAGCCGAACCATGAAGACTCGCACCAGCAGATTTCTGGGCGTAACCGCGGCCGTCGCCGCCCTGACCGCATCGCTGCCGCTGGCAGTGTCCGCCTACGCGGACCCGCCGCCGCTGCCGCCGCCGACCAACAAGACGGTGGACCCCCAGGGCCCCGGCTGCGACAAGGTCAAGACGGGCATGCCCGACCTGAAGACGTTGGTCAACAAGCCCGTGAGCCAGGCGCTGGCCGCCATTCCGGCGATCAGCACCTTCAACTCGGCGATCTCCGGCGGCCTGAACCCCGCCGTGAACATCACCAGCGTGCTGGACAACGGCCCGTACGTCGTGTTCGCGCCGACCAACGAAGCCTTCGCGGCGCTGGACCCGGCCAAGCTGGAGGCCCTGAAGGCCGACCCGGCCGCGCTGACGAGCCTGGACTACTACCACGTGTTCCTGGGCGTGCTGGGCAATGACACCGTCAAGGGCCAGCGTCCGACGCAGCAGGGCACCCAGATCAAGGTGACCGGCGACGGCGGCGACATCAAGGTCAACGACACCGCCAAGCTGGTGTGTGGCGCGATCGAGGCGAGCAACGCCCGCATCTACGTGATCGACACCGTGCTGGACCTGGCTGAGGCCCCGGCCCCGGTGACCGCCGCGGGTAGCGAGACCTCCACCTCGACCTCGGCCACCACCGCGACGTCGACCTCCGCAGCGCCGAGCGCCGCCGAGTCGACCTCGGCGACCCCGACCACCACGTCGGCCGCGCGGTAGCCAACAGATTCAAACGAAATCGGCGCCCCTGCACCACGTTGTGCAGGGGCGCCGATTGGCTTTGCGGGGCTTACAGGCCACGTCGGCCGAGCCGACTACAGACCCAGGTCGCGGCCGATGATGTCCTTCATGATCTCGGTGGTGCCACCGAAGATCGTCTGGATGCGCGCATCGCAGTAGTCGCGGGCGACGCGGTACTCCATCATGTAGCCGTAGCCACCGTGCAGCTGCACGCAGCCGTCGATGACCTTCTTGGCGGTCTCGGTGCAGAACCACTTTGCCTTGGCCGCCTCGACCGCGGACAGGTCGCCGTCGAGCACGCCCTCCAGGCACCGGTCGATGTAGCGCTCGCAGACGTCGAGTTCGGTGTCCATCTCCGCCAGCAGGAAACGGTTGTGCTGGAAGCTGCCGATCGGCTGACCGAAGGCCTTGCGGTCCTTGGCGTATTGCAGTGTCTGGCGCCAGGATTCGCGCGCACCGGCAATCGCGGAGATCGCGATGCCGAGCCGCTCCGACGGCAGGTTCTGCATCAGGTGGTAGAAGCCGCGGCCTTCCTGACCGAGGATGTTGGCCGACGGGACCCGCACGTTCTCGAAATGCAGTTCCGAGGTGTCCTGCGAGTGCAGGCCCATCTTGTCCAGTTTGCGGCCGCGGGTGAAGCCCTCCATCCCGCGTTCGACGACGAACAACGTGAAGCCCTTGTGCCCGGCCTCGGGATCGGTGCGACACACCGTCACGACGAGATCGCTGTTGATGCCCGCCGAGATGAAGGTCTTGGAGCCGTTGATGATCCAGTCGTCGCCGTCGCGGACGGCGGACGTGCGAATGCCCGCCAGGTCGCTGCCGGCACCGGGCTCGGTCATCGCGACGGCGAGGATCAGCTCACCGCTGGCGATGCCCGGCATCCACCGCGCCTTCTGTTCGTCGTTGGCGAGGTGCTTGAAATACGGTGCGACGACGTCGTTCTGGAGACTCAGCGCCGGCGCGGGGCCACCGTAGCGGGCGATCTCCTCGTCGATCACGGCGTTGAACCGGAAGTCGTCCGACCCGCCGCCGCCGAACTCCTCGGGCATGTTGAACCCGATCAGGCCGTACTTGCCGGCGGCGACGTACGCCGACCGGTCGACCATGCGTTCCTGTTCCCACTTCTCGGCATTGGGGACGAGCTCACGCTCGATGTACTGCCTGGTGGATTCCCGGAGCGCCTCGTGCTCCTCTTCGAATACTGTCCGCTTCACGATTTCTTCTCCGTCACTTGGCTTTCCATACAGGCTGACGTTTCTGCGCGAACGCCAGCGGGCCTTCCTTCGCGTCCTCGGACTGCAGCAGGGTCACGAACTCCCGGTTGGTGCGCCGCCAGCCGTCCTTCTCCGCGGTCACGACGCCGTCGTCGGCGCCGTACGCCACGCGCTTGCTCGCCTGCACCGCCAATGGTGCGTTGGACGTGATCCGTTCCGCCAGAGCCAAAGCCGCGTCGACGACGGTGCCGTCCGGGACCACCTGGTTGATCAGGCCCCAGCGCAGGGCATCGGCCGATGTCATGGGCTCACCGGTGAACAGCAGCTCCAGTGCCACCTTGCGCGGCAGCTGGTCGACGATCCGGAACACGCCGCCGGCACCGGCGATCAGTCCCCGCTTCACTTCCGGCAGGCCGAATTTCGCGCTCTCCTCGGCGACCACGAGGTCGCTCGCCAGCGCCAGTTCCGAGCCGCCGCCCAGCGCGGTGCCGTTGACGGCCGCGATGGTGGGTTTGTCGATGAAGTGGCTGACGTAGCCGGCGAAGCCCCAGTCCGTGTGGTCGGGGTGGAAGAGGTTCTCGCCGCGCGAGAGTGCCTTGAGATCCGCACCGGCACAGAAGGATTTGTCGCCGGAGCCGGTGATGACGACGGCCCGGATCTCGGGATCGTCCTGCGCGGCCTGCAGGGCGTCGCCGACACCGATGCTCACGGCCTGGTTCACCGCGTTGCGGGCGTCGGGCCGGTTGATGGTGATCAGCAGAACGTTGCCCCGCCGTTCGGAGAGGGCTCCGGGTTCGGCGGACACCGCGGTCACAGCAGTTCCAGGATGGTCGCGTTGGCCTGGCCGCCACCTTCACACATGGTCTGGAAACCGTACTGAATTCCGTTGTCCCGCATGTGGTGCAGCAGGGTCGTCATGATGCGGGCGCCGGAACCGCCGAGCGGGTGGCCGAGGGCGATGGCGCCACCGTTCGGGTTCAGGCGGTTCTCGTCGGCGCCGATGTCCTTGAGCCAGGCCATCGGAACGGGGGCGAAGGCCTCGTTGACCTCGAAAACCCCGATGTCGTTGACGCTCAGGCCGGACTTCGCCAACGCCTTCTGCGTGGCGGGGATCGGGGCGCTCAGCATCATCACCGGGTCGGCACCGGCCAGGACACCGGTGTGCAGACGGGCAAGAGGCTTGAGCCCCAGCTCTTTTGCCTTCTCGGCCGACATGATCAGCAGCGCGGCCGAGCCGTCGGAGATCTGAGAGGAGTTGCCGGCGTGGATGACACCGTCTTCCTTGAACGCCGGCTTGATGGCGGCCATGGACTCGACGGTGCCGCCGCGGCGGATGCCGCCGTCTTCGGTGACGATGTTGCCATCCTGGTCCTTGATCGCCACGATCTGGTCCTTGAAGGCGCCGGCATCCTGTGCGGCAGCGGCCTTTTCGTGCGACCGCAGCGAGAACTCGTCGAGCTGGGTGCGCGACAGGCCCCACTTCGCGGCCATCATCTCGGCGCCCGTGCCCTGGTTGGGTGACTGGCCGTCGTAGCGGGCGCGGAACGCCTCCGGGTACGGGTGTCCGCCGTTGGCAAGCGACGAGCCCATCGGCGTGCGCGACATCGATTCGACACCGCCGGCGACGACGACGTCGTAGTGGCCGGCGACCACACCGGCGGCGGCGAAGTGCACCGACTGCTGGCTGGAGCCGCACTGGCGGTCGACGGTGACACCGGGAACGGTCTCGGGCCAGCCGGCGGTCAGGACCGCGGTGCGGGCGATGTCGAGCGCCTGCTCTCCGGCCTGCATGACGCAGCCCCAGATCACGTCGTCGACCAGCGCCGGGTCGACGCCGGCGCGCTGCACCAGGGCGTTCAGCACCTGAGCCGAGAGCTCCGCCGGATGGACACCCGACAGGGCGCCGTTGCGCTTCCCGATGGGCGAGCGGACCGCCTCGACGATGACTGCTTCAGCCACGGACTTCTCCTTCAACGTTGAATATCGACCCGGGATTGACACCTGTAAAGGCGCCCACATCTGCGAACATAGAACAGAAGGTTTACTAGGTCAACCTACTAGTTGGTAGGCAGACGCCATTTCCGCGAATGCCGGCTGAATGCCAGGCCGCCGCCCGTTCACATGGTTTACTGAGTTGCCTAACAGGAGGCCAAGACAATCGGTTCAAGGAGGGCCCAGATGGCGCAGACTCCGCCGTTGTCGCCGATGATCGACCCACGTACTGTGCCATCCTCGGCCAGCGGCCCCATCCGCTCCCCCAAAACCGCGGAACTGGTGGCCGGCACCCTGCGCCGCATGGTCGTCGACGGCCAGCTCAAAGAAGGCGACTTCCTGCCCAACGAGGCCGAGCTGATGGCCCACTTCGGAGTCAGCCGCCCGACCCTGCGCGAGGCCGTGCGCGTGCTGGAATCCGAGCGCCTGGTCGAGGTGCGACGTGGGTCGCGCACCGGCGCCCGCGTCCGCGTGCCCGGACCCGAGATCGTCGCGCGCCCGGCGGGCCTGCTGCTGGAGCTCTCTGGCGCGACCATCTCCGACGTGACCACTGCCCGCGCCGGCATCGAACCCACCGTCGTACGGCTGCTGACCGAGCAGGGCAACACCGAGGCGTTCGACGAGCTCGACACCATGCTGGCCGAGTACGTCCCGTCCGGCTACGAGACCGGCCGCATGGCCGAGACCACCGGCGACTTCCACCAGCGCATGGTCGAGCTGTCCGGCAACGCGACGCTGGCCATCGTCGCCGGCATGCTGCACGAGATCACCGTCCGCCACATCGCTTTCGCGATGCGGGAGAACCGGCCGATGTCGAAGTCGGACTACGACATCCTGATGCGGTCCTACCGGCGGCTGATGACGCTCATGCGCTCCGGCAACGCCGCTGCGGCCGAAGCGCATTGGCGCAAGCACCTCGACGTCGCCAACGGCCTGCTGTTCGCGGGCATGGAGGACGTCAAGGTCCGCGACGTCATGCGTTAGTGACGCCGTACACGGGGACATCGTCGGCCCACGGCTGGCGGGTCACCATGTCGCGCACCTTCACGTAACCGCGCTCGAACTCGCCGGTGGCAGCGTCGACCAAGCGGTACTGCTGCGTCTGCTGGTGGATGGGCTGTGCGTCGAGCATGACGATCCGCACCTCACCGGGCTCGAAATGGCAGCGCTCCTGCAGCGCCGCGACGAGCTGTTCATTGGACATGTGGCCGTCACCGAAGTTCCAGCCGATGGCGGTCGAGACGATCCGCTCGCCGTCGGTCAGGGTGTAGTCGGCCTCGTCCAGCCCGGCCATCGCGCGGTGCGCGAGCGTGAACAGCGCGCGGCCGTGCGTGTTGAAGGCGCGGAACGCATAGCCCATGTACAGATACATCTGCGCGTTCTCGGGGCTGCCGTAATACCGCTCCATCTGGGTCGCGGGCATGCTGGCGATCGCGACGATGTTCTTCTCGATCTTCTCCGAAGCCGACGGCTTGATGCACCACAGCGACGTGTCCCAGTTGCCGGCGTAGTACCGCATGCCCGGCAGGAAAGAGACCTTGCGCGGGAACAGGTTTCCGATGACGACGGTGCCCGCGACGACCGCGAACAGCACCAGCGGCCACGGCGACGTCAGGTCGGTGATGCCGATGTCGGCGTGCCCGACGAACAGCGTCACGACGCAGAACATCATGAAGACGTTCCACTCCAGCGGCACGCCCATCGGGATCGCCGACAGGATGCCGAAGTGGAAGCACAGCATGACGAACGCGGCGAGGTACGTCGGCCAGCCGCCGTGGCTGAAGAACAGCGCGAGCGGTACCGCGCCCTCGATGAAGGTGCTGAAGTGCGCCATGAAGCGTGACGGGCGGCCGGGGCGCAGGTCGTCCGGGAAGTGTTCGAAGAACGCGCGCTTGATGAACTTCGGCCGCAGGACGGGGTTGTTGCTCATCATCGTGGAAATGACGAACGGGAAGTGGTGGTTGAGTTTCGACGTCGCGGCGCCCAGCCAGATCACCATGCACACGAGCTTGGCGGCGATGATCAGGTCGACGCCGTAGCCGGCGAACAGGAAGGCGACGGTGAACGAGCCGTACACCTCGCCGCGCGCGGCCAGGAAGATCACCTTGTCGCGCAGGCCGGCCAGGGCGAGCACGCCGAGGATGGCCCAGATGTGCCACATCGGGAGCACGCCGACGTGCGCGCCGGGCAGGACGGGACCGGTACCGTCGGCGCACAGGGCGACGACGAGCAGGACGAGCAGCGCGCCGTAGAGCAGCACATCAACAGGGGTCCGGGCATCACCACGCGTCAGCGGGATGCGGCCGGGCCACGGCGGCAGACGAATGGTCTTCGGCCGCAGCCAGTACAGAATCGAGCCCATCGGCGGGAAGAAGCGGTTGTTCAGCGGGCCGAACCCGCAGCCGAGGCCGATGACCTCGAACAGCATCGTGTACAGCACGACCTTCTCGAAGACGATCGGCTCGGTCCACCACGCCGCGACGTTCGTGAACCCGTCGATCCCCTTGGTGGACAACGCGATCAGCCAGCCACCCAAGATGTAGAGGCAGATCTTGACGACGTAGAACAGGTGCAGTGCCACGGGAGTGCCGAAGCCCGTCTCGGCCCAGTGCCGGGCCATGGGGACGATCTTCTGCGCGCGGCTGCCCTTGTTCCACTCCTCGAAGTCGATGACAGGAGTGTCCTGCGTGAGAAAACCCATGCCCGTCAGACTAGAACGTGTTCTAGTCTGACGGAATCAGATCCCCTCAGTTCGTCCGGTAGCCAGGTCGCCGGCATTCGAGAAACCCGCGCCCCGGGCCAACGACAGGTGCTCAGGCCTTGGCGGGCGGACGGAAGAAGATCAGCAACTGCCCGATGCCACCGGCGAGCCCGAGTCCGACGGCGATCGCCAGCCCGCACCAGCCGTGCAGCAGGTGATAGAAGCCGGTGTTGTGGAAGAGCAGGCAGTCCAGGCTGTAGCGGCCCGCACCGGTGCCCGCGATCGCCACGGCCGCGACGCCCAGCACCAGGTTGTACTCCCAGCCGGATTTCACGATGAAGAAGCCGTTTTCGCGGTGCACCGTCCAGGCCGCCACCACCATCAGCGCCACGAATCCCGCGGCGGGGATCGGCGTCAGGAAGCCGACCGCGAGACCCAGGCCCGCAAGGATTTCGGTGCCGGCAGCCAGGCGGGCATGCAGCATGCCGGGCTTCATACCGATGCTGTCGAACCAGGCGGCGGTACCCGGGATGCGGCCACCACCGAAGAACTTGTTGTACCCGTGCGCGGCCATGGTCAGACCGAGCACCACCCGCAGCAACAGAATCGAGAACGCGTAAGCAGTCACGCGATGAATCTAGCCCGCGGCGTCCAGGACCGCTGACAACCGTTCCACATACGAATCGACATCCGGTAAGGCCGACGGGGACGCATGCACGCTGATCGTGACGGTGTCCCCGATGCCGTGCACGCCGTGCGTCAACCCCATCATCGGCGACAGCGCCGGACATGCGGTGGTCAGCACCACCGGGCAGCCGCCGAATGTCAGATCGGCCGCGCCGCGGTTGACGCTCGAGACCACGGTGTTCCCGGTGGCCGTCGTGGACCGCGCGTGCACGTCGAATTGCGCGGTGCCCCAACGCAGCAGCCGCGCCGGCACCGCTGCGGTGGCGGCATCGCTCGTCGCGGCAGAAGGATGCTCGAACCGCTGCCGTCGCATGGCGAGTTCCGACTCGATCCGGACCGCCCGCTCATGAAAGGGCAAATCCGGGCGCAGGGCCACGCCGACGTTGCCGTAGTGGTTGTACGCCCGGCGGGCCCCCGTCTTGGCCATCGGCACCTCGGCCCCGAGCGCGGTGATCCCACCCAGCTCGGCCGCCAGTGCCTCGGAGATGGCCGCCAGTACGCCGATCGTCACCGTCGGCCCGGGCAGATGCGTACGGTGACGCACCACCGTCCGCAATGTGTCGGGGCCCGCCGGCGCGTTGTTGGTCGGCTGCACCGGCCACGAATCCGCCGGTGGGGCAACAGCACCCGACTCGGTGTCCCGCACGAGTTGCCGGTGGGCGGCACTGGCGCGCCACGCCAGGTACGGCAGCGCCCATGTCCCCAGCCGCGACTCGACCACGGCAGGCACCGGCTGGTCCCGGCCGAAGATGCGCCCCATGAGGGCCGTCGCGCGCTGCCCGTCGGCGAGGGCGTGCGACATCTGCACGACGACGACGGTGCCGGGTCCCGTCGTCTCCGGTATCCCGGCGACGCCGGCGAAGACGTGCAGTCGCCATGCCTGCACGGTCGCGTCGAGCTGGTCACTCGCAGCCAGCGCGCACACGGAGCTCAGGCACCCGGACCAGGTGGCGTCCCCGGGTTCGTGCACGACGATCTGCGGGGCATCGCACCGCACCCAGGACGGATAGCGCCAGGAATGCGAATCGTCGATGCGTACCAACAACTCTGGGCACGCCGAGACATTGCGGCGCACCGCCGCCAGCGCGGCGTCCAGGTCAGCGGGCACGCCGTCGAACCCGCACACCAGGAACATGTCGTTGGGGATTTTCGCCGACATCCAGAAACTCTGGGCGTCGGCCGCCGCCATCCGGGTCACGTCCACCACCCTGGGATTTGTGCACGAAAATCCGCGCCCACCGCGGAAAATCGTGCACAAATCACGACCATCACACCGGCTCGAACTTGGCGATCAGCCACTGGCCCCCCAGTCGTTCCAGGGTCACTCGCGCGCTGGTCGGGGTGCTGGTCGGCGGCTGGTCACCGACGCGAACCGTCTGGTTGACGAACACCAGCACCACGGCATGGTTCTCCTCGACCGAGACCGCGGCGGCGGCGGGCACCGACGTCGCCGCCGCGATGTGCCGCTGTTCGGCGCCGGGGATCACCGACTTGGTCAGTGTCGTGTACTCGTCCAGGAACGGTGTGGTGAGCAGCTTGCGTGCGTCCGTCAGTTGCTGACGGACCGTGTCCGGCTGGTACGACAGCAGGGTGACCGTGCCGTCGCTGGCCAGCTTGATCACGGCGGCCCGCTGGGCGTCATTGCTGTGCTTGGTGGTCAGATACCACAGTCCGCCGGCCGCGATCACGAGCACCAGGGCCAGCACCGGCAGGACCCGGTACGCCGTCACCCGCGCCCACTCGATGCCACCGACCCGGTGCGGGTTCACTTGCCGCACAGCAGCATTGGGCGCCGCCGACGCTGTCTCGACAGCCTCAGCCGCATCCGGTTCCGCCTCCGTCGACTCGGCCTCCGCGTCGGCCGGCTCGTCAGGTTCGTCCATTTCGTGCTTGCTCATTGGATCGGCTCCACCTTCGATGCCTTGGCGCTGTCGCCCACCTTCTGCATCGTCAGCCGCACGCGCCAGTAGCGGTCGCGTTGCGGCGGCCCGCTGCCGACCTCGGTGTGCACCTTCACCGCGACCAGGACCACGCCGCTGGTGTCGTTCGCCGACTCCACGCCGGCCTCGGTGACGGTGCCGACCGACGCCGACTGCTGCTGTTTCACCGAGTCCACCACAGCCACCGAACGCTGTTTGAAGTCGTCGAAATAGGCGCCGGTCGAGGTGTCCAGCGCCCGCTTGATGTCGTCGTCGACGTGCCGGTAGTCGATGGTCGTGAGATTCACCGCAACCTGTTTTCCGGCGGTCAGGTACATCTGATGCAGGGCGTCGTCGCGACGCAACTGCAGCTCACGCTGACCGAGCCAGGCCACCAGCGCACCCAGCGCGCCGACCACCAGCACTCCCACGACCAGTGCCACGATCACCCGCTTATCCCGTTGGGGTGCAGTCGGTTTCAGGAAGGCGAGGGCGTCCTCGTCGGAGATGGCCGGTGCGTCGTCGTCGGCATCCGGGGTCTCGTCCGGGGCGCTCGTGTCGTCGTCGTCCACCTCGTCGGGATTCCTGTGCCGCCCGTGCTCGTCAGCCATATGCCTTCCTCTCGCCGCGCGCCCGGCCGGACGCGCGACACCTCGGCCGAGTCTAGAGACCGTGGGGTGACGAGGGTCCCGTTCGGTTCAGTTAGCACAGCTCGGTAACGTGCAGGAGAAGTGACGAGAGGATTCCCAGTGAGCACCGACGAACGCACTTCCCCGGCCGATGGCGGCAACGGTCCACAAACGGTGCGATTCCGCGGTATCGACGAACTGACCCTGGTCGCCGACGAGTGGAACCGCGACGCGGATGCCGCCGCGGACAAGCCCACCATCCTGATGTTGCACGGTGGCGGGCAGAACCGGCACTCCTGGAAGAACACCGGCCAGATTCTCGCGAACGCCGGCTTCCACGTCATCGCGCTGGACAGCCGTGGGCACGGCGACAGCGACCGCTCCCCCACCGCGAACTACTCGCTCGAGACGCTGACCGGCGACACCCTGCAGGTGATCTATCAGATCGGCCGGCCGGTGGCGCTGATCGGCGCCAGCATGGGCGGGCTGACCAGCCTGCCGGTCGCGCATGAAGCCGGGCCCGAACTGGTCACCAAACTGGTCCTGGTCGACGTCGTGCCGCGATTCGAGAAGAGCGGCAGCGCCCGCATCCGGGACTTCATGTTCAGCGGCATCGACGGCTTCGCCTCGCTCGAAGAGGCCGCCGACGCCGTCGCGGCGTACCTGCCGCACCGCACCCGGCCGCGCAGCGTCGAAGGCCTCAAGAAGAACCTGCGGCTGCGCGACGGCAAGTGGTTCTGGCACTGGGACCCGGCCTTCCTGACCGCGCCCGGCGACGACCCGTTCGAGCGCGCCGAGATGCTCGAGCACGCGGCGATCAACCTCGAGATCCCGATCCTGCTGATCCGCGGCAAGCTCTCCGACGTGGTCAGCACCGAAGGCGTGCAGGACTTCCTGCAGAAGGTGCCAGGCGCCCAGTTCGTCGAGCTGTCCGATGCCGGGCACACCGCCGCCGGCGACGACAACGACGCGTTCACCGACGCGGTGGTGCAGTTCGTCCGTCAATGACCCGATCGGGGCTCGTCGCCTCGATACTTGAGCGGTGACGGTATCGACGATCTCGCTGATCGCCATCTGTGTGCTCGCCGTGGTGGTCGTCGTCGAGACCATCGTGTTGCGGGTGACGCGCGCCCGGCTGCGGGCCGCGCGGCAGGAGATCGAGGAGCTGCGCGCACCGTCCGAACCCCGCACCAATCTGCTGCTGGCCGGCGGCCGCGCCGCGGTGAAGACGATGTGGCAGACCGCCAACCTCATCAACAAAGAGGGCTTCGGCGGCGCGATGTGGTCATCGATCGAGGAGCTCGCCGGCTGGGCCGAGGTGGAGCGGCCGGACCTGGCCAAGTTGGCACCGACTGGCCGCGTCGCGATCATGTTCTCGGACATCGAAGGGTCGACGGCCCTCAACGAGCGCATGGGTGACCGGGCCTGGGTGCGCCTGATCGACCATCACGACAAGTTGGTCGGCCGGTGCGTCAAGAAGCAGTCGGGGCTGGTCGTGAAGAGTCAGGGCGACGGATTCATGATCGCCTTCGCCGAGCCCGAGCAGGCCGTGCGCTGCAGCATCGACATGCAGCAGCAATTGGCGAAGGCGCCGGGTGGCGTCCGGGTCCGGATCGGGATTCACACCGGCAAGTCGGTGCGCCGGGGCGACGATCTGTTCGGCCGCAACGTCGCCATGGCCGCGCGGGTGGCGAGTCAGGCCGACGGCGGCGAGGTGCTCGTGAGCAAGGCCGTGCGAGATGCCTTGTCCGCCTCGGCTTCCTGCGCGGACATCACCTTCGACGGCGGCCGGGTGGCGGAGCTGAAGGGCTTCGCCGGGGACCACCGGCTCTATGCCGTGGGCTGGCTCCCACCGGATTCGGCCAGCCGCTGATGCAGCCGGGCGCGAATATCGTCGGCCGTATATGACTCGCGGTTGCGCTGATCGCGCGCGACCAACACGCCACCGGCGACCACGCCCGCGACACCGGCCAGGCCAACCCACTTCCACACGCCACGCATGCAGTGATTATGGCCGAGCGAAGCGCCGGGGAATGTCTAAGCTGCCCAGATGACTGGTAACGCGGTGACATTGGAGCGAGCGCTGGCCGAAACCCGGACCGGCGACATCTGGTTGTTCCGTGGGGCTTCCAAGCCCGACCGCGCCATCCAGACGCTCACCAACGCGCCCGTGAACCATGTCGGCATGACGGTCGCCATCGACGACCTGCCGCCGCTGATCTGGCACGCCGAACTCGGCGACAAACTCGAATGCCTGTGGAGCGGCAGCCACCACCGCGGCGTGCAACTCAACGATCTGCGGGCCGCTGTCGAACGGTGGGTGTACGTGTACGGGCAGCGGTGCTGGCTGCGACAGCTGACGCCGTACGCCACCCGCGAGCAGGAAGACCTGGCATTGAAAGTGGTGGCCCGCATGGACGGCACCGCGTTCCCCACCACCGCGCGGTTGACGGGCCGGTGGTTCCGTGGCCGGGCGCCGGTGGTCAGCGACTACACACGCGGAATTCCGTTGGTACATCGTAAGGTTCGCGAATCCGCCGAGAAGGACAAGAACCGCCGGCGGGCAGCCGGGCTCGAGACCGCGTATTGCGCCGAGACAGTGGCCATCACCTACGAGGAAATGGGACTGCTGGTCACCGAGAAACGCGAGAACTATTTCGATCCGGGGTCGTTCTGGAGTGGTGATTCGCTGTCGTTGACGCCGGGCTACCACTTGGGCGACGAGATCGAAATCCTGGCCTGACATGTCCGCCCGGAAAGCCGGCCAATAAACTCAATCGCCGTCAATGAAGTCAATAGGCGACTAGCATTTGTGCGCAAATTCCCAGCAAACGGGCAGCTCACAGGAGGCGGCATGCGAAAGAAAATCGCGCTGGTTGCACCATGGATTGCAGCGGCCGCGATCGGCGGCGCCGTAAGTCTCGCTCCGATGGCGGGAGCCGACCCGGACCCCGACGTCCCCTACGGCGGTGACGAATTCGACCTGCCGCAGCAGGGCCCGAACCCGTACGACTTCGGGTTCCACGAGTCGAATCACGACGAGAAGGACACCTCCGCCGGCGCCACCGACGTGCCGTACTGATCCGCCTGATCGTCGACGATCAGGCGTACTGATCGCCGGCGATCTCCAGCAGCCGCTTCGGGTGCATGCCGTCCACCTGCCCGATGAAGGGCGGGTGAATGCTGTAGCCGAGCATGCGGCGTATGTCTTCCGATACCCGGCGGACGGTGTCGCGGGTCATCGACAACGTGAATGCCTCCTGAGGCCGGAGCCACGGCTCGCAGTATTGGGCGGTGACCGCCAGCCGCGGAAGGTCGGTGCGGTTCGCCCCGCCGCCGTGCCACAGCGTGCCCGGAAAGAACACGCAGGACCCGGCTTTCATCACCACGGGCCGGCGCTCGACGTCGTCGCCGGGCAGCCGGTCGCCCCAGAGCTGGCTGCCGGGCACGACGTCGGTGGCACCGTTGTCGGCGGTGAAATCGTCGATGGCCCAGATGGTCGCCGCGCCCAACGGGGCACGGGGCCGCGGCAGCGGGTAGAAGCCGTCGTCGGTGTGCAGCATCTGCGCCTGCTCCCCCGGCAGGATGTTGATCACCTGGAGCATCGACAGCAGATAGTTGGGCAGGAACATCCGGTCCAGCAGTGCGAGCACGCGCGGGTGGTCGGCGATGACGTCGCACGCCGCGGTCTTGTTGAGCACGCTGTAGATGCGCTGCGTCGACCGTCCCTCAAAACCGTTGCGGCCGTGTCGATCCAGCATCGGCGTCACGGCGGCGCGGATCTCGTCCAGCTGGGTCGCACTGAGCAGATCGGGCAGGATCACGTAGCCGTCGCGCGTCATCGTGGCGATATCGGCATCGACGATCGCGGGGTCGACGGTCGCGCCGCTGCTTTCGGTCCGGCGATAGGTGCCGGCCAGGTCGCCGCTCAAGTCCGCCAGCGATGACACTTCAGTGCTCATTGCTCCACTCCCGCCGAAACATAACCGAGTTCTGTTATGTTTTGGACTATGGCACGTGCCCCGATCGGACGTCAACAACTTCTGACCGCCGCGCGCGACGAACTGGTGCGCGGCAACGGCGTGCTCGAACTGAGCGCACTGACCCGCCGGGCGCAGCTCAGCACCGGCGCCCTCTATCACCACTTCGGTTCCAAAAGTGGGCTTCTCGCAGCGGTTTACGACGACTTCTATCACGGGCTGCGCCATGCCATCGCCGACGTGCACCTACCCGTCGACGCCGACTGGGGAGTCCGGGAGCGCGAGCGCACCCGCCGTTTCGTCGTCTACCACTTCGACGATGAGCTGGCGCCGATCCTGCTCGGCCGCGCGACGCTGGACCCCGAACTCGCCGAACTCGAAGCGGTTCATCTGCAGACGATGAGCGAGGCAGCGGCCGACAACATCCGCCGCGGGCAGCACGACGGTGACTTGCCCGACGACATCGACGCGGACAGCGCCGGGGCGTTCGTCATCGGCGGACTGCGGCACAGCATCGCCCAACAGCTCCGGGCCACACCGCGTGCCGATCCCGATCTTGCCGCCGAACGGCTCTGGCATCTGGTCGCCGCGGCACTCGGCATTTCGTGACGGGATCAGACGGTGCCGCGCGCCGCCCACGCCGTGGCCGTCACGGTGAACGGTCCGTCGCCAAGACGTTCGCGCGCAACGGTTTTCAGCATGCCGCGCCCCTCGTCATCGAGGCGCTGGACGTAGTCCCCGGCCGGTCCGACACCGAACGTGTACGGCTCCCACCACTCCTCGAAGCTCGGGTGCAGCACGTCGATGGCGATGGCATCCTCTGTCACGTTGCGTAGCCCGGCGGCGTCGAAGATCTCGGTGAGGTGGCCTCTGTGCGCGCCAGATAGCAACGCCTCGTCCTGTGCGTCGGGGTCGATCACGTGGACGGCGTCCCAGAACGGTGCCAGCGCACCCGTCGGGCCGTCCCACGCGCACGCCGCGACGACGCCCCCGGGCCGGGTCACCCGCGCCATCTGCCCGATGCCGGCGACGGGATCGGTCATGAAATGCACCACCAGTTGGGCGAGCGCGGCGTCGAAAGTCGCAGTGTCGTAAGGCAGTTCCTCAGCGGTCCCGAGGCGGGCGTCGAGCCCGGGGAACCGCGCCTGGATCGCATCGACGAACGGCGGCGACGGATCGATGGCCGCAACCTCGGCGCCCGTCGCCAGCAGCCGCGCTGTCAGCGCGCCGGGTCCGCTGCCGACGTCGAGCACCTTCGCTCCGGCCGTGATCCCGGCGAAGGCGGCGAAGACGTCCGCGAGCGGCTCGGCGTATCGGCCCATGTAGCGGCCGTACGCGTCCGGCGAGACGACGAAGCTCACCAGCAGATGCTATGCCGCATATCAGCTACTACGCCCCGAATTTGGCCTTGGCATCGTCTCTCACCGGCGTGAAGAGGTTGACGAGGTTGCCGTCGGGATCGCGGAACAACAGCGACCGGTTACCCCATGGCATCGTGGTGGGCTCGGTGACGACCTCGTCCAACCGGCTTCGCAGCCGTTCGTACTCCGCGTCGACGTCATCCACGATGAACTCGATGATGGTGCTCCGGTTGGCCGCCGGCTCGGCGGAACCCGCCCCGAACAAGGGCACGGTCTTGTCGCTGCCGATCGCCAAAGTGCCCACCGGCGTGGGGATCTCCGCGAACAGTTCATTGGCCCAGACCGCCTCGGCCCCGGTCACCAATTCATAGAAGCCGACCAGGCTCGGGACGTCGGCGGTGATGATGCGGGTGGACACAAGCTTCATGCTGCGCACGATATCGGCGACCACCGACATTGATTGTGTTCAACCCGTTCGGGCGAGGATGACCTTGCTCGTTCGCCGCTGGTGATGACCCTCCCAC